>JAIOSX010000051.1 GCA_021107345.1 Candidatus Aegiribacteria sp. | reverse complement strand
GTATCCGAAGGCGTCAACAATGTAAGGGTGGGTTATATCTCTGAAGGCAAAGGATTCCGGAGAACCATCAGTATCACAGTACGTTTCCGTGCCCTGAACCGATCCATTGAATGCGTTGTGATGAATGGATATGAATCTGTCATAACCGCCCGAATTGGCGTATTCCACTCTGTCGACAAGCGAAATATACTCGTCAGCAAGCCTTGTCATGGAGACAGTTTCACACTCAGGCAGCTGCTCAAGGTACGATCTGGCAAGGTATGCAACATCAAGATTCGCTTCCTTTTCTGTGTAGTAAATACCAATTGCGCCGCTATCCGAGCCTCCATGCCCCGGATCGAGGCACACCGACCAGGGGAGTATCATCTGTACGAAAAGCAGCAATGGAATCGGTAGAAACATCATCTTTCCTGAACAGTGATAAGAGAGCCGGTGATTGCGTCAATTGCGTAAATCGCGCCATCTATGGCTATCGGGTGAATCTCATGGATATCAGGGGAAAACGTGATCTGCTGGCTTACTCCATCCAGGGAGATGGTCCAGATTTCACCTGAAGTGATCTGATGCCCGTCATCGAAGGTTACGGTGAAAAGCAGCGCTTCCCTCTCTTTCCACCAGAAGGGCTGAGAGCCCGTAGCAAGAGAGGTACATGACCCGTCGGAAGGAGAGACTTGAATGATCTCACCCTCCAGCGTTGGTGATATGATTACAGGGGTTCCCTCGCAGGTTACGAATGCGGGGTTGTAGAACCTGTAACCGGATGCGAGAACCGAGGATTCCCCGCCGGCAACATTCAGAATACAGATTCGATCACCGCTGTCGCAGAATACAGCCCGATTACCTGCAGGGTCAACAGATACGGTATGGGATTCAAGTTCTGTTCCGGTTGATATGCCGTTTCTGTAAAGAAATCCGTCGGCCGTGAACCAGAGGTTTCCCATGCTGTCAAAAACCGGTCTTCCGCTTTTTAAGAAAGGACCGTAGACTTCAAGGACAGAATAACGAGAGAAAAGCAGGATGTAATCCAAACCGCTGTAGTTCATGCATATGACAGCCGAACTTTCATATGAGGAGGGAGCCGAACAGTACATTGATTCATCCCACGGCCAGGGGACAGATCTGGCAGTGCTTCCTCTTTCGAGGTATAGAACGCTTCCGTAGCCCCAGGTCACAGCAATTATGCCACTGTCAAAAGGTGCTATCAGGGCAAGGCCAGAACCGTTGTATTGAAACTCCGGGAGTTCAGAATCCACCGCAGGAACAGATGAAAAAGCGAGAACTGAAAGTGCTGTCAGGATATTCATAAAAAGACCTTCCACCCTATTTCAGTTAAACAGTCCTTTAGCCAGTAACAGTATAGCATCAAGACCAGGGTTATCATCCGTACTCAGAAGTTTCTTCACAAGGTTTCCACCATTGGCCGATACCGGGGTTTCCTCATCTTCCTTCTCGATTGTGCCCATTGTTGCAGCGGCAACTACGGGTAGCATCTTCTTGATGGTTTCTGAATCTATTCCCGTTTTACCTGAAACAAATCCTGCTATTTCTCTGCTAACGTCCTTACTGCCGAATATATGACCGAGTATAGCATTCCCGTCGATAATAGTCTCGTTGCGGCTGAGGGTTTCCGGATTATCCACATATTCCCTGTGATTGCCGGACCTGATTACATCAAGAAGAGATTCCAGACCACTCTGATCAGCAGTGTTCTGATTCAGTCCCTTTGATAATGCGGGTACCAGAAGGTTCAGTGCACTGATGGCTTTATCATCACTGAGTCCCACCAACTTTGCCAGTTCCTTGACAACTATACCCTTTCCTGCACCAATCAGATTGCCTAGTAAATTCATTTCATCCTCCTTGATCCACCTGTTTAAAAAAATCAGTTAATCATGCGGGGAAAACCAATATGAAGAATTGCAGGACCATGTCAATTCAGTGGGCATATCCTGTGCGAATATTTCGGAATAGATCTTGTTCAGAGTTCCGTCCAGGTTACCCTGTGGTTTCAGGATTGCGGTTCCCGCAATTACTTTTCTTATGGATCTTATTGCAGGATATACCTGCGAACTGGTAAACAGCCAGGATATTCAGAAAATGTAATATTGGAATATAATTACCAGTTATAGATATTGCGGATCCATTTCTGACATACTGAATGCTTAGCTATATTGATATTTATAAGAATATTGACAAATTGGTATCAATATGCTAGTTTAGTATCATAGAATTAATGGATACACATGTTTGCCGAAGGAGTATTTCACCGTAAACATAACCGCTGAGTTATATGAAGGAGAGTGAAATGAGCAGAATCGCCAGAAAGATAATAAAGATAGATGAGGATAAATGTAATGGTTGCGGGATCTGTGCTGATGCATGTCACGAGGGAGCCATTCAGATAATAGGAGGCAAAGCAAAACTCGTAAAGGAGTCGTACTGTGATGGCCTGGGAGATTGTATCGGTCCATGTCCTCAGGATGCGATAACCATTGAGGAACGGTACGCTGACGAGTACGATGAAGAGGCTGTACAAAAACACCTTGATGAACTGGACTCATCTTCTACGAGGGGGAAACCGGTAACATGCCCTTGCCCGGGATCCGCAGTGAGAGAACTATCTCATCATGATGAGGCGATGGAAACAACGGATTCTGATAATGTACCCTCCCGTTTATCAACATGGCCTGTACAGATCACACTTGTTCCTCCCAATGCGCCGTTCCTGAATGATTCAGATCTTCTGATCACCGCTGATTGCGTCCCCTTTGCATTTCCTGATTTCCATAATCGTTTCATTAAAGGAAGAGTCGCTCTTGTTGGCTGTCCTAAACTTGATGACTCAAAATACTACATCTATAAGCTCACGGAGATTTTCAAAATTAGTACAATCAAATCTATCACAGTTGTTTACATGGAAGTCCCATGCTGCGCCGGCCTTGTCCAGGTTGTCCACAAAGCCCTCATCCAGTCAGGAAAGCAGATCCCTCTTTCCTTTCTTAAGATCGGTATCAAAGGTGACATCCTGGATGAAATGAGCCTTTATGTCGAGTCAAGCAGCAACTGACGTATCTTACTCGTTCTCCGGTGCCTCTGTAGCCCAGCAGGATAGAGAGGTGGTTAAAAGGGACGGAGGTAATTAGAATTTCTAATTACCTCCGTCCCTTTTTCAATGTGCATATATCAAAGTTCAGAATTTATTCCAGCTAGGGCGATGGTTCGAAATACCTCCACTACGGGGTACCAGATTTCAGAAACACTCAGATTCTCCGCCTCTACACCAGTATTATGGGCACTATCCGACTAATTGCATCTTTACGGTTTACCGACAGATGGATACAGGAAGATTGAAACCGGAATAATAACCGGGCCTATCTCTCACGAAAAGCAAGATAAACGATTGGCTAGGATTTGCAGGATAATCGGTAAGATGATTAATGAGGACAGATCCATTATCCGAAGGGCAGAGCAGCATATCAGGGATATACTTGACGAGCAATCCGATTCGTCAACGGGGGACACTGAAGAGTGGAGAAATATCCTCAAGAAATACTCTGTAAGACGTCTTCTACAGTTTCTTTCCTCAGAGGAAGAGCGTGCCATACGACTTCGGCAAAGCTGTCCGTTTCTTGCGGTGCTTAGCGAGAAGGAGAAAGAGCGAGTGTTAGACGAGCTGGGAGGCGAGTAATGACAATCGAACAGCTCCAGCCTGCCATCGTATCAAGGATTGGATCAAGTGCAATCGTCACCAAAGGGGAAAAGAATTTTTCAGAGATTTGAACCGTCGATTACGAGGACACTACAACTACTACGGGATTATCGGCAACTCACAAGCGATAGACCGCTTTTACTTTTGGTCACTTCGATGTACATTCAAGTGGCTGAATAGAAGAGGTGGTCAGCGAAAGAGCTACGAAAAGGAACACTTCATGGTTATATTGAAACATGTAGGAATTGCTCGTCCTCGAATCACGCAGAAGAGATTATGTAAAGTGTATGCTTAAATTGCTGCTCTTGCACGGAAGCGAGTACAACCGAGGAACCGGATGCGGGAAAACCGCTCGTCCGGGACTGTGCGGGGTGTGTTTTGGGTAACCAGCATTCCTACCGCGAATTGCTTACATAGTTATGTAATAAAGTTGCCGAAGTTATTTGGCTATACAGGGAGGATACCAATGAAATATGTAATCGTTCTCACCCTCTTCGCTACGCTGGTTTTTGCAACCAATGACGGTTGTATCGAAACCGGTGGTAGCGTTCACCCCAACGTCTCAAGTACCTATGCTGTTTCAGTGACTCTTTTGAATGACTGGCCACAGACCGAGCAAGTTCTTGGCCTGGATATCTTCGAGGTAGGGAGCTATTTGTATGTTCTGGGTATTGACCACTACAACAATATTATTCAAGTCTATTCCGGAACTACAGGAGTTCCTGTAGGTTCCATGAATCTTTCTGCAAGAAATGAATTCTGTTTCGGTGTTGCCTGGAACAACAATTCTCTTGCAAGCACCTACTACACAAATGACTGGCTAAATACCGTTCTCTACTACACAGAAAGCTTTGGCGCAAGCTGGACAGTTCTTCCAAACCCAGCAGGGAATACTGCAAGGGGTATGGACTTCGACGGCACTGATTACTGGTGTACTAACGGCTCCGGCGGGGGACTCTGGCGTTTCCAGCCCGGAGTCAGTCAGCAGAATATTGCCATTCCCGAAGTACCAGGAACGCCAAGTGGGCTCACAGTATTCCCCTTTGGCGACAATCTGGGTGTAGCGGTAACCTGCTACCTCATACCCAACATTTATTTCTACCAATGGGACGGCTCAACAATGAGCTACCTCGGGTGGTTTCCATGCCCTGTTACTAATTGCACTTCATACGGTCTTACTTATGCAGATACAAATGGACACATGTACTGGAGTTATAAGAACTCTGGCATTTACCACCTTACTGAACTCGGATTCTCAATCTTTCCCGCTTCACTTGAGCATTCAAGCTGGGGAGCTATCAAGAGCAGCTTCTAAATCAGCCGGATCTTCAAGAGACACATAGGTTTTGGTCGGGAACAGCATTCTAATCAGGCTTATTTCGGGCAATGTGGTCAGTTTCAGGCAGAGATATTGGGTGATATTGAGACAGATATGCTATTTCGAGAGGTTTGCAGGAACTGTGCTGCTTCCCTTCTCACCGAATCCTGCTTCAGCCCCTTCAGTGAGATTCGTGGAGATGAGCATTTCACAGGCTATCATACTGTACAGCTGGATGATCTATCTTCAGGTGTGTCCAGAACTTCCCGTACCCTGCGGATTAGATCATCCGGGCTGTAGGGTTTCTGAATAAGCTGCAGACCCTTGTCGAGTACGAAGCGCGTGTGGATAGCGCTACTACTGTAGCCGCTGCTGAACAGTACGCGTACATCGGGGCGAATCTCCTTAATCCTGTCATGGACCTGTTTGCCGCTGAGTCCGGGCATCACGACATCGAGCACTGCAAGGGCTATCTCATCGGCATGGGTCTCGAACAGTCTCACGGCCTCCTTGCCGTTCCTGGCGTCGAGGACAGTATATCCAGCCCTTTCAAGTGTCTGCACGGTCAGTCTTCTTACCATATCATCGTCTTCGGCCACGAGGATCGTTTCCGTTCCGCCCGGAACTGGGCTATCAACCGAGCTGGAGACCTCTGCTGTACTGTGCTCGACTGCGGGCAGATAGATACTGAACATTGTCCCCTTGCCGACTTCACTGTAAACCTGGATCTGACCATCGTGCTGCTTGACGATGCCGTAGATTGTGGAGAGGCCAAGTCCAGTACCTTTGCCCACTTCCTTTGTGGTGAAGAAGGGGTCGAAGACACTGTTCATCGTATCCTCATCCATCCCGCAGCCTGTGTCGGTAACACTTAGAAGTATATAGCGGCCTGGTCTGGCCCACGAATGTGTTTTAATGTATTCGTCGTTGAGAAGGACGTTCCGGATCTCGATTGTGATAGTACCGCCCTCAGGCATGGCATCGCGAGAATTCACGCAAAGGTTTGTCAGAACCTGTTCCATCTGACCCCGGTCGGCATGGACAGTTCCCAGCTCTTTGCCCGGGATGAAGTCAAGCTCGATGTGTTCCCCGATCACTCGCCGTATCATCTTTAACAGCCTGTTGATCGTCTCGTTGAGATCGAGATCGACAGGATTGATAATCTGACGGTGGCTGAACGAGAGCAGTTGGCTGACCAGGACCCCGGCGCGGTTCCCGGCCCTTGCAATTTCCTCTATGAAACCGTGTACGGGATGCGAGGGGTCTAGATTCCCCAGCGCCATCTCGGCATAACCGTTGATGACCTGCAACAGGTTGTTGAAGTCGTGAGCCACTCCGCCTGCCAGCTGTCCGACGGCCTCCATCTTGTGCGCATGATGCAGCTGATCCTCGAGCCGTTTTCGGTCGGTGATGTCACGGGCGATACCGCAGATACCGGTGATCCCGCCGGAAGTATCGTACATCGGAACCTTAATGACATGGAAAGTTCTTTCAACTCCCTTCACCGGGATTGTATGCTCCTCCTCTATGGATTCCCCGCCAAGAACACGGTAGTCCGTTTCTCTGATGTGCGCAAAGGACTCGGACCCGAAAAGGTCTTCATCTGTCTTTCCGATCAGCTCCG
>JAIOSX010000113.1 GCA_021107345.1 Candidatus Aegiribacteria sp. | reverse complement strand
TCCATAGCCTTTTCATTGTCACCGATAGTTGCATGAATAAGACCGATATTATTAAGAGCTCTCGTTTCAGTTTCAAGATCATCAATTTCTCTTGTAATATCCAGTGCACGTGTGTAATAATCCAGAGAAGTGGAATAATCATCAATATTCCAATAAATAATACTGATATTACCAAGTATCATGGCTTCAAGTTTCCGATCGGCGGTAGTCTCCGCAATATTCAGAGAACTCTTATACAGTTTCAGAGCACTTTCGAATTCTCCCAGGTACCAATTTGCGATGCCGATGCAATTAAGAGAAGTAGCTTCCCCCTTCTTATCAACAAGTGCCCGGTAAATCTCCAGAGCGTTTCCGGCCATTTCAATTGTGTCGGTGTAGTGCGATATTCCAAAATGAACTTTGCATAACGCAACAAGACTGTCGGCTTCCAGTTTCTGTTCGCCCAGCGACTGCGAATTCCTGACAGCTTCTGTAAGATCTTCAATCGCCTTCTCTCTATCTCCAACCAGATTCAGTACTGATGCCCTTTTCATCAGGATTTCTATCTCTCTGACCTTGTTCTCGATCCCGCTTTCCGGCAGGCATTCAAGAACTTTGGAATAGAATTCTATTGCATCCTGGTTTGCATAGGCATTCTTCGCTCTGTCTGCTGCAATCAAACCATATGTAATTACTTTATCATTTTCAGAACATAAATAATAATGATGTGTTAATTCCTCGATTACTTCTTCCGTACGATTCTCATAAAGTTTCTCCAGTGCATTTCCAACTATTCGATGATAGAATTTAGATTTAGCAGTGCTTATCTGCTGATATATTGTTTCTCTAACCACGTCCTCTGCAAAACGATACCGTTCTTCATCGCACTCTCTCAGCAATCTCATGCTCAGTATCTCATCCAGCAGGTCCAGCAGATAACCCTCGTTCTTACCGGTTATTACAGGGAGTAATGAAAAATCGAATTCCCTGCCGATTATTACGGCATATTCAAGGAGTTCGCATGCCTGGTGTCCCATCATTCCCATTTTTCTGTCTACTACGGTTTTCACCAAATAGGGTATAACGATCTTTTCTCCCTCATCGATTGATACACTTCCATCTTCCCAGATAAGTGCATTGCTTATTTCCAGGGATTTTGTAAGCTCTTCAATGAATAGCGGGTTTCCACCTGTCTCTCTGTAAATAAAAGCTCTGAGTTCAGGCGATGGAGAGGCATCTACTATAAGAGAGAGCATCCTGGCAACATCAGCCTGTTCAAGTGGTTTCAGTTCAATACATTCGTACAGTTTCTCCCTGTTCAGAGAATGCAGGACGCTTTTGAATGAATCTGATTTAGCCTCTTCTACACGGTAGATGAAGAAGAAGAATATAGAACTTCCAGCCAGCGTTCTGATCAAATAGTTGAAAAGCTCAAGAGAGTTGTCGTCAGCCCAGTGAATATTGTCCAGACAAAGAAACAGCGGTGAGTCGTAGGCCTGCCGTTCCAGAAATTTACATACTCCTTCAAAAAGTCTGAACTTGTCAAGCATGAATACATTCCCGCTGACAGGTTTCTCCATTTCATCGGCCAGTTCGGGTATGATTTTTAGCAGTTCGATCTGAAATGCCTGTGGAATATCGATCAGACTCTCAATCCCTTTCTTTCTTATTACACTCCGGATGATCTCTCTGAAAGGATAGTATGGTATTGATCTGGTTGTCGGGGAGAGAATGCTTTCCAGGAAGACCACATCCTTATAACCTGGATCACCAGCTATTTCATGAACCAGCCGTGTCTTTCCGACACCGATCTCTCCACTGATATTCACCGCCCTTATGCTATCTCCAGCTTTTCGGGCGATAATACTCTTAATCCTGTGTATTTCATCTTCACGGTCGACCATCTCACTTGTCGGAGTGATAACTTTGGTGTACTCTCTTGTGAAAGCACCGATCCTGTCTCTGCCGTGTCTTTTTGCACTGTAGAGGCGGCGATCGGCAGCATTGAAAACAGATAGCCAGTCTCGCCCGTCAATAGGAAAGGATGCTATACCGATACTGCAGGTCAGCCTTATCTTTGAGAACTCCCTGGAACGGCACTGTTCCAGGAAACGGGATGCGATTCTAACAGCCTGCTTGTATCTGGTGTCCGGTAGTATGCATATGAATTCGTCTCCACCGTAACGATATACTGTGTCGCCTGTTCTTAGGATATCCCTGAAGAAAGAAGCAACTGCACTGAGAACTGTGTCTCCTGTAGAGTGGCCGTAGGTGTCATTGATATTCTTGAAATGGTCAAGGTCGATGACGACTACAGATATTATCGTCTTATTCCGATCTGCTTCCTGGATATACTGAAAGGATTTCTTATTTAGAAAACGTCGGTTATACAAACCGGTGAGATCATCGAAATACTCGATTCCGATTTCGTTTGTCCTGGATCCCATAATCATCCTTCACTGACCCCAGTAATGATTATACTGCAATGCCGTTTGCAGGGGAACCAGCCTGCTACAACCTTACCGGTTTCCGACCGGATGTTCGGCAATCAGCTTAACTGATCCGTCGGAAGAATAATCCAGGCAGGATTGCTAAAGGATGAGCAAGATTCATCATTAGATGCTTGACAGGGTACTAGGTGGTACTGAGGGAAAACCTTTCTTCTCTGAACAATTTCAGGCATGCATCAACGACATCTTCATCATACAGTGTACCTCTGTTTTGCGTAATTTCCTCAAGCGCCTTTTCCTTACCCCGGGAGCTTCTGTATGGGCGATGCGAACACATTGCCTCCACTACGTCAACAACTCCAAGAATCCGCGCTTCAAGGCAGATTTCATCTCCCTTGAGACCGTTGGGATAGCCTGAACCATCCATTCTCTCCTGGTGCTGTAAGACGATCTTTCCCACTGGCCACGGGAAACTGATGCTCTTGAGGATTTCCAGACCTGCCTGTGGATGAGTCTTAATCAATTCGTATTCTATATCAGAAAGAAGTGCAGGTTTACTGAGAATCTCCGCTGGAATTTTTATCTTACCGATATCGTGCAGAAGACTGGCGACACGCAGGCCTTCTATCATCTCTTCGGAAAGGTTCATCTCTTTCGCAACGACACACGCGAACCTTGCCACTTCCTTCTGATGACCCGCTGTATAAGGGTCTCTTGTTTCAACTGCTGAAGAGAGCGCGTCTACTGTTCCTTCAAGAGTTCTATGCAATTCGTCAAGGTTGTTCTTAATCCTGTCTTCCGCATGTTTCCTGTCGGTGACATCCCAGAAAACAACCTGAGAAGCCGGCCGTCCCTGGTACGTTATCGGTATCGCAGTAACCTCAACGTCAACCGATTTCCCGTCGAGTCGAAGAAACTTTTCCTCGATGGGTTCAGCGAATTTTCCATCCTTCTGACAAAGCTTCATTCGATCGATCACAATGCTCCTGTAATCAGGATGGACAAAATCAAAAATCTTTTTGCCGATAGCATCTTCAGGGCTGGAAGCCGCTACGAGATCAAGACTTGCCCTGTTGGCATAGACGATTACGCCGTCAACATGAACTACAATCGCCGCGGGATTGTGATCGAGAAGGCGGCGGTATCGCTCCTGTGATTCCCGAAGCGCCACCTGAATCGATTTGCGTTCTGTAATGTCTTCAAGGATACCGTCAAGATAGAGAATCCTGCCTTCCTCATCCAGTGTGGCCTTGGATGTGAGGGAACCCCAGAAAACTGAACCGTTCAGACGCTTGAACTGAACTTCGTATCCGGAAATCGAGCCTTTCCTTCTGATACTGCTGATGAATTGTTGGCGATCTTCGATATTCTGATAACAATCAGTTACGTTGATTCTGATCATTGTTTCAGGGCTCTCGAAGCCGAACATCCGCGCAAGTGCCGGATTAACAGAGAGGAACGCTCCATCCTGATCAGCGGTTGAACGGAATATTCCTACAGGGAGATTTGCAAGAAGAGAACGATAACGTTCTTCAGAAACTTTCAATGCTTGCTGTGATCTTTTTTCCTCTGTGATGTCCCTGCCGAAACTCAGAGTTCCGGTAATCTCTCCATCGGCATATATGGGAAGTGTCTGTACCTTGAGCTCGGCTATCTCATTTTCCCCCACTAATATTCTGACTTCATATTCATTGATGTTACCGCTCAATGTATCGGTGAAAATATCCTTGACCTTTTCAAGATCGTCCGGATGGACAGCCGGTGAAAAATCCTTGCCTTCCCATTCCTTGCTTTTAATAGAGGATATTTCTTCTGCGTACTTGTTGAAAAACACGAAATTCCCTTCCCTGTCCAGCTGCCAGATCATTTCTCTTGCATTTTCAACAACAGTCCGATATTTCAGCTCAGATTCCCTGATGCTATCTTCCGCTTTCTTCCTCTCTGTAATATTCTGAACAAGTGAAAGAATACTGATCACTGATCCATCAGGATATCTTGTGCATTTGGAAGCTATACTTACATGAATAATATCTCCGTTCCTGTGTATCAGACGTTTTTCAAGCTTGTAGCCGTCATTCTCACCGGAGAGTACCCTGCTTAGAGAGTCAATATTTATCTCAAGATCATCAGGATAGGTTAGATCAGACCATTTTTTCTTCAGCAGTTCTTCTCTGGAGTAACCGAGCATATCGCAGAGATAGTTGTTGACGTCAATAAAGCACATCTCAGGTGTGACAATCGCCATGCCGATAAGACCGAGTTCAAAATAACTGTTGAACTGTTGTTCGTTCACCGGTTAGCCATCCTTATTTCAAATCCCTCCTTGAGTAATCCAAACAAATGTGGTCGTACCCAAGTATTCTGAAATTGCTCAAGCACATTATCCAGAAGTTATTTAATGTTACTATATTGAGCAGAATTCCGCAAGACCATGTTCCCTTGATACAAGTCTGAACTGACAAGAATACCACTGCTTCTTAAAAGCTTGCGAATTCCGCTAGTATGTTTATTGTAATAATATGGTTATTACATTTTTCAGGATATATGAGGCGGTACTCAGGAGTCACCTGCGAACTCGGTCTTCCTGATGATGCAGTGGCTGGAATTTATTATTTCAGGATATTCAGTGGAGGTACCGTTAGTTACTCGCTATTGGTAGAGTAAATGTAGAAAGATTGAGGGAGGGTTCATATGTATGCTGTCAGATCTGGCTTCTGCCTGATGGTTCTGTCCGTGGTAACCTGCTTTGCATTTTCGGGAGACCTTATGCTGAATGATCATATAGGACATTCAGAACTCCCCGATTTAACAGAGGAAATGTCTGTTGTAAGAATTGAGTCTGATTATTGTGATCAGCCGACCTTTACAGTAAGTCATACGGAATCTGGTGGGGATATCACCGTTCATGTTACTTCGAATGAAGATCTTTACGAAGGCTGGGTCAGTGACAAAGAAATCTGGAACCATGCCAACTGGGACTACTGGTGGCTTAACACGAGGATCAGTAGCGGTGCTGATAACATGATTTACGCCGCAGTCAAACTGTATCAGTATTCCAGTACGAACAGCAATTTCGACATGTACGTTCTTGAAAACAATGGGGATATCAGCGAACAGAACCTTAACTGGAACGGTCCCGGCAACAACCCTCTCATCATCAACAATCCATTTGAGAACATCTATCTTGAGCAGCCTACACTTGATCCGGAAGGTATTGTTGATGTAAACAACGTAACATACATCTTTTCAGGCAGTTCCAATATCAGCTTCACTAAAATTGACGCGAACGGTACAATACTCGTAAGCGGACAAACCATCATTACCGGAGCGAATGCATGGACTAACGGAATACGTACTGCTGTTACACCAAACGGAAGGATCTATATTGTCTGGTCGTGCGACATGCACGATATAACTTGTTCCTACAGCGATGACGGTGGAACTTCCTGGGCGACTCCTATCTCCCTCTGCTACAATGTCTCTGATCAGCTGAACAAACCACAGATATGCTGTGACAGCAACGGAAACGCGCACATCATCTGGCAGCACTGGACGGGATCCTCGAATCTTCTTTCCTATATGAAGCTTTATCCTGATGGAAGTATCTGCATAGACGAGAGTTTTCTTACAGCATCAAGCAATCAGGTCTGGGCGCCACAGATGGATATTGATGAGGAGAACAATATCCATATAGTCTGGGCAAGAAGCTCTCAGCAGATTACATCGGCCTATTACACAAAGATAAACGGCAATCTCGATGGTGCAGGGCAATCTATGAGTGATTCTGATCTGACGCTGATCCAGGAAGCCGCATTCCTGTCGAATGAGCAAATCAGGTATACAAAATGTTCAGTTGATGGATACATGAATGTTCATGTAATTTTTGAGCGTGGCGAGTACGGTTGCAATGAAGCTAAATCGGTGTATTACATCAAAAGGAACTCCATACCCATGTTGAGAGTAGAATTTCCCGATGATTCCGTAATTTTTGTAGAGATGACCGGCAGCGGAACAGTCTGGGAGGGAACTTTTGCATCTTCCGGGGATGGAACCTATTCTGTATGGGTTTCCGGATCCAATTCCATTGGCGATACCGGAGCTGATTTCTACGAGTTTGACTATCCCGGGACAGGAATCGAGACTGGTGACTGTAACTGCGGCCTGATCAACTCGATCAGGAATTATCCTAATCCTTTCGGTTCTCAGACTGCATTTGTCTATTCTCTGTCCGGTGCATGTGAAGTATCCATCAGGATATTCGATATAAGAGGACGACTGATTGGAGAACTTATACAGGGAGAGCAGATACCCGGAACCTATTCAGTGAACTGGAGCCCGAGTGACGTTGATTCCGGAATGTATTTCTACCGCATTAATGCTGGGAGTTCAACCGAAACCGGAAGGTGCCTCATTATCTCAGAGTAAACAGCTGCGATCTGCTTACGCGTTAATACTGAAATCCTTCCTGCGGATAATTTTCGTGCATACTTCTACTACTTCGGGATCGTACAGTATTCCTGAGTTCTGAGTAATTTCTTCAATTGCCTTTTCAATACCCGGGATTGATCTGTAAGGCCGATGCGATGTCATGGATTCTATCACATCAGCTACGGCAATGATTCTTGCCTCAATCAGGATTTCGTTACCCTTAAGCCTATTTGGGTAACCTGAGCCGTCATACAATTCCTGATGCTGCAGTATCACATCAGCAACAGGCCAGGGAAATTCAACATTAGATAAAATGTCGTACCCGGTTTGTGGATGTGTACGTACAATTTGCTGTTCCAGCTCTGATAACTTTCCAGGTCTGGAGAGGATCTCCTGCGGTATGCTGATCTTGCCGATATCATGAACCAGAGAGATCATGTATATGGCTTCGATCCTTTCATCGGAGAATCCCATCTCAATTGCCATCAGCTTTGCAAGCTCCGCAACTCTCAGTAGATGTCCAGCTGTATATGGATCTTTTGACTCGATTATCTTCGATAGAGTGTGAATGGTTCCTTCAACGCTCTTCTTCAGTTTCTTCATGCTTTGCTGAAGCTCAATGGTGCGATCCCTTACACGCTCCTCGAGAAGACGCTCTTGAGCCACCAGCTGGCTTTCCACAAGCTTTCTATCATATATTTCTCTACGAAGGTCTACATTTCTAAGATAGTACAGCTCCGCTTCCTTCTCCTTCTGTTCATTTTCATATCTGATCTGAAGCTTGGCGATTGTCTCAGCACTCTTTTCACTGAAGATTTCCTGCGTAAGGGAACTGTGCTTTTTAAAGAACAGAAAAGCTCTCTCATAATCACCCATTGATTTGTAAAGATTGGAAAATTCCTTGTAACAGTCTGATTCACAAATTCTAGTCCCGATTCTTGTGGAAATCCGCAAGCCTCGCTCAAGATATTCCAGAGCTTCATCATACTTTTCAAGAAGAACCATGACATGACCTATCAACTTGCAGTTGTTGGAGATTCCCAGTTCATCCTCTAATTCCTCTACAATAGACAGCGATTTTCTGTAGTATTCAAGAGCAGATGTGTATTCCTTCAGTTCCATTTGAATATCCCCGATATTGCTGTATGAAACCGATATACCCAGCTTGTCGCCAAGTTCTTCCTTCAGTTTCAGGGATTTGTTATGGTAATCCAGAGCTCTTTCGAGATCACCCTTTTCCTTAGCTAGAATACCCATGTTATTGTAGGACATGGACAGTCCTGCCAGATCTCCTGTTTCCTCTCTTATCCTGAGTGCTTTCCGGTAATATTCTTCTGCTCTTTCCAGATTATTCCGTTTACGGAAAATGACACCGATGCTGTTAAGAGAATGAGCAATACGATTTCTGTCATCTATCTCCTCAAATATCGCAAGTGCTTTCAGGTGCTGATCAATCGCAAGATCGAATCTGCTCTGAGAACCGAATACTACTCCAATATTAGAGAATGTTGCTGCCATAC
>JAIOSX010000259.1 GCA_021107345.1 Candidatus Aegiribacteria sp. | reverse complement strand
CAGACACAGCTTTGCAGTTCATATGCTTGAGGACGGGATTGACAGAAAACTCGTACGCAGCCTTCTGGGAATTACTACGCCATCCATGATATCTCCCTACATGAAGCTTGCGGAGCGAAGAAGTGCTCTCAGAGTAAACAGTCCAGCTGACAGGTTCCTTACTAAAAAGTAACAGAGGCTTTTGCAAATAAAGTAGAGGGCGGTAGTTCAGATACCGCCCTCTACTTTTATACGTTAACCCGAATTCACTCCCTCTCTGTATAGTGCGTATGAAGAAGTTCATGGGATTTGTGTCCCAGGGGCTCTTTCAGGAACTCGGCATAAAGAAGCTGTACTTCGGGATTAGCATGTGACTTCCTGTAATGAAGCATAGCATCCTCCTCGTAAATTGCATCGCTTCTCTTCTTTCTGACTGTTGGGTTTGTCGGAATAGGCTGGCCACCGCCTCCAAGGCATCCGCCGGGACAGGCCATTATCTCGATGAAGTGATAGTCTACTTCACCTGCGCGGACCTTATCCATGAGTTTCCTGGCATTGGAGAGACCGTGAGCAACGGCAACTTTCAGAGTTACTCCCGCCAGGAATTCGAAACCGCCTGCCATCCTGTCAGGCATTGTTATGGCGGCATCCTTTATGCCTTCCATTCCCCTGACAGCAGTGACGTTCAAACCTTCAAACGGGATCTCTTGACCGGTAACTATTTCGTACGCAGTTCGAAGAGCTGCCTCCATCACTCCGCCGGTGGCACCAAAGATTACTGCCGCACCCGTTGAATCGCCCATCCATCTATCGTACTTCTCATCACGGAGATTATCAAAATCGATACCCGCCTCCTGTATCATTCTTGCCAGTTCCCTCGTGGTAAGAACGTAATCCACGTCTTTGTAACCGCTATCCCTCATTTCAGGACGATCCTTCTCATACTTCTTTGCTGTACAGGGCATTATGGATACGCAGATTACTTTAGAGGGATCCACGCCTTCCTTATTGGCAAGATAGGTTTTGGAAAGAGCGCCGAACATCTGCTGGGGGCTCTTGCAGGTCGAAACATTCGGAAGAAGTTCAGGGTACTTATGCTCGATGAACTTGATCCAGCCAGGAGAGCAGCTTGTTGTCATGGGAAGAGCTGTATCCGGATCTCCGTCAACAAGTGCCTTCTTCAGTCTGCTTATGAGCTCATGTCCCTCTTCAATGATGGTTAGGTCAGCAGTAAAATCAGTATCCAGAACCCTGTCAAATCCAAGGCCGCGGATAGCAGCCACCATTTTTCCTGTGGTTCTGTCTGTCGGCAAGCCCAGGGCTTCCGCAATCCCTACCCTTATGGCAGGGGCAGTTTGGACTACAACGAATTTCTCAGGGTCTTCGATGACTTCCCATACCTGCTTTACTTCCGATGTTTCGAAAAGAGCTCCTGTGGGGCATCTGTTTATGCACTGTCCACACTGTGTACAGGGCACATCGTTAAGACCCAGATCCATGAAGGTTGAGATATTTATATTCGCAGACCTTCCAACGGGCTTGATAACCGCAACACTCTGAAGCTCTTCGCATGTTCTTACACATCGTGTACACATTATGCAACGGCTGTTGTCTCTCATAATACCGGGGCTGACCTCTTCCATTGAAGATGGTTTCGGAGATGTCTGGTATTCGTTGAAAGTTATATTGTGTTTCTCTGCAAGCTCCTGAAGCTCACAGTTCTTGTTCCTTTCGCACTCAGGGCAATTCACGTTGTGAGCTGCAAGCAGAAGTTTAAGAACGGTTCTTCTTGCATGCCTTACCTTTTTGCTGTGCGTGTTTATTACCATGTTCGGTGTTACAGGCGTGACGCAGGCTATGGCGAGAGTTTTCCAGCCTTCCACCTCAACGAGACACATTCTGCAATTTCCAGCGAGAGAAAGATCAGGATGGTAACAGAGGGTTGGGATTTCAACACCTGCTGTTTTACAGGAATCAAGTATTGTAACACCTTCTCTTACGCTGGTAACTACACCGTTTATTGTTACGGAAACATTAGGCATTTACATACCTCCCTTTCCGTCCGGAAAGTCTATGAATTTAGTGACGATATCAACAAAGCAGTTAGGTGAAGTCTGTCCCAGCCCGCACTTGCTGCCGAGTTTCATTACTTCAGCAAGCATGAAGAACGGTTTCAGCTCTTCCCTGCTCGTGATTTCTCCGCACCTGATGGATCGAGCAGTATCCAGGAGTCTCACATTTCCTTCGCGGCATGTGGCACACTGGCCGCAGGATTCATGTACAAAGAATTCGAGGAAATTCTCAAGAACATCCATCATATTTCTGGAATTGTTGAAAACAATTACGGACCCTCCAGGAGGCAGATCCTCAAAGGAAAGTTTTCTGTCGAGTTCATCGGCTTTTATCGTTGTACCGCTGGCACCGCCTACCTGAATCGCCTGAACATCCTTTGCCCCGGCAGCTTTCAGAAGCTCTCCTATGGTTGAGCCCATTTGGAATTCATAGACGCCGGGATTCTCAACATCGCCGGAAATACTGAACAGCTTGGTGCCTGTACAGTTGCCTATTCCAAGATCCTGGTACCATTCGGGTCCGTTAAGGATGATATGGGGTACCGATACAAATGTTTCTACGTTGTTCACAATGGTGGGCCGGTTAAGATACCCGGAGTTAACAGGAAAAGGCGGCTTATTTCGGGGTTCCCCCCTTTTACCCTCAAGACTTTCAATAAGTGAAGTTTCTTCGCCGCAGACGTATGCCCCGGCTCCCGTTCTGATGTCAATATCAAAGCTGAAATCCGTACCCAGTATTCCTTCACCCAGAAGGTTCCTGGAAATAAGCTCTTCTCTTGCCTTCATTATCACAGGAACAAGGTAAGGATACTCTGCACGGAGGTAAATGATTCCCAAAGAGGAACCTATCGCGTATCCTCCAATGGTCATACCCTCCAGAAGAATTAAAACGTACTTCTCAAGGAGAAGCCTGTCCTTGAATGTTCCAGGCTCTCCTTCATCTGCATTGCAGATAACCATTTTGTTGTCTCCCGAAGCCGCACCGGCAAGGTTCCACTTTACTCCGGTAGGGAAACCGGCTCCACCGCGCCCACGCATATTTGATTCACGCACTTCAAACACTACGTCCGCTTTCGTCATTTCAAGAGATTTTTTCAGTGCTGCCCCGATTTCGGGCTGCTCATCGGCGGTAAGTATTCTCTTTTCACTCATTTCATCATACCTCCCTATTCCAGACCTGCAAGAATCTTGCAGGCTTCTTCCGGTGTAAGCCGGGTATGGGGAGTATCGTTGACCAGCATGGCAGGACTCTGATCACACAGACCGATGCAGCTGGTGGTTTCAAGTGTAATCCTGCCATCAGCGGTTGTCTCTCCTGTCTTGATACATAATTCCTTCTCAATCGCGCCGAGTATATCGCTGGAACCATTCATTTCGCAGCTGATTGTATTGCAGAGACGGATAATATTCCTGCCCCGGGGCTCAGTGGAAAAGAACGAATAGAACGAAACCACACTGTAAATTTCAGCATTGCTTACATCCACTGCCTTTGCAACAGCCTTCATCGCTTCTTCCGGTATGTAACCAAGTTCCCGGTTAACATCCATCAAAATCTCCATTACTGCCTCTCTGCCGGAACCGTGCTTCACAACGGCAGCGGAAACGATATCTTCTGGTTTGCGACTCACTGATTCTCTCCCTTCTTCAGAACCTCATGTACCTTGTTTACCAGTATCGAGGGAGGCACTGGCTTTTCAAGGAAAACGTCTACCGGGAAGAAATCCGGATTATCATCCGGGTTAAAATCGTAGCCGGTTACCTGTCCAACCGATGTAAGCATAATGATTGGAACATCGCTTTTAAGCTTTGAACGGATTCTTCTCGCCACCGCGAAACCTTCATCAGTCTGTTCCATCATAACATCCAGTACTACGACATCTGGGTTGTTCTCCCTGACCATATCGAAGCCTTCAGCACCGCTTGATGCTGTCAGTACCTCAAATCCGCTGGCTTCAAGGACAATACTGTTGGCTTCAATGAAATCGGGATCGTCGTCAATCAGCAATACTCTAATCTTGTCTGCCATTGTCTTACCTTTCATTAATGATGCCGGTTATTCTTTCACGATGGGCAACGAATATAAACATACCACATACTCCCACGCCACATCGGTTTTCATAAGAATCAATACCTGTAATGCTCCGGTTTGTAGGGACCGTCCACTTCAACACCGATGTAACTTGCCTGCTTCGGAGTCAGTTTTGTCAGTTCAACTCCCAGCTTCTCAAGATGCAGCCTGGCTACTTCCTCATCAAGAAGCTTCGGAAGCATGTAAACACCAATTCCAGGTCTCTCATCGGCCAGAATTATCTGGGCCAGGCACTGGTTGGTGAAGGAACTGGACATCACGAAGCTTGGATGCCCGGTTGCGCATCCAAGGTTGACCAGTCTTCCCTCCGCAAGAAGGAAGATGGAATGACCGTCCTTAAAACGGAACCTGTGTACCTGGGGCTTGATCTCCTCTTTTGTAACACCTGGCATAGCCTCCAGACCAGCAACTTCGATCTCGTTATCGAAATGACCGATATTGCACACTATGGACTGGTCCTTCATTCTGCTCATATGCTCTGCGGTTAAAACGTTGTAGTTGCCTGTTGCGGTTATGAATATGGTAGCTTCCGATAAAGCATTCTCAACAGTAGTAACTTCAAAACCCTCCATTGCCGCCTGCAGGGCACAGATAGGATCTATCTCTGTTATCAGGGCTCTTGCCCCGAAACCCTTCATGCTCTGTGCACAGCCTTTGCCCACATCTCCGTATCCGCAAATGAGAACGGTCTTCCCGGCGACCATAACATCAGTAGCGCGTTTTATCCCGTCCGCAAGTGATTCCCTGCATCCGTAGAGATTATCGAACTTGCTCTTGGTAACGGAGTCGTTAACATTGTATGCGGGAAACAGCAGTTCCCCCGCCTTCAACATGTTGTAGAGCCTGTGAACACCAGTTGTTGTCTCCTCTGAAACCCCGATAATCTCAGGGACAATGGAAGTCCAGTATTTCGGATTCTCCCGAATCCCTTCATGGAGATTATTAGCAAGTGCTACTTCATCCTCCGACCCATCAACAACTTCTGGAAGCTTATCTGATTCAGCAAAGTCCTGCTCCAGCTGGTATCCCCTGTGAACCAGAAGGGTAGCATCACCACCGTCATCGACTATCAGATTGGGACCCTTCCCTCCGGGGAAACTCAGAGCCTTTCTGGTGCACCACCAGTACTCATCAAGATTCTCACCTTTCCATGCAAAAACAGGTATGCCCATCCCGGCAATAGCTGCAGCAGCGTGATCCTGAGTGGAGAAGATATTGCAGCTTGCCCACCTTATATCTGCCCCAAGCTCGACCAAAGTTTCAATCAATACCGCAGTCTGCACGGTCATATGAAGCGAACCAGTAACCCTTAATCCATCAAGGGGTCTGCTTTTACCGTACTTTTCCCTTACTGCCATCAGTCCGGGCATCTCTTTTTCGGCTATTTCTATTTCCAGACGACCGAAATCTGCCAGTGACATATCAGCAACCTTGTAATCAGCCATTAAAATTCCTCCCATCCAGTACACCTGAAAGAATGAACACTCTTCCATCAT
Source organism: Candidatus Aegiribacteria sp. (assembly GCA_021107345.1). Next base: position 532 of record JAIOSX010000259.1, on the reverse strand, counting down.
TCATTACGTTCTCTTCTATTCCTATGAAGCCTGCAAAGGACATCCAGACTCTAACTTCATTCCGGTCAAGGCCCGGCCACAGGTCCCCCTGCATACGTTTAGCGACAGTTCTATAACAGTACACCTTCCATTATCCCTGCAAACCCTTGAAGCCTCCCTGAAAAACATGGAAGGCTCACTGAGATGATGAAGAAGCATATGCGTAATTATCCCGTCAACTGAAGAATCAGCAAGGGGAAGATGCTCGGCGCTTCCAAGACGAAGCTCAACATTACTGTCGTTCCCTTCGGATGACACTCTTTTCCCCGCCTGTGACAGCATCTCAGCTGACTGATCAACACCGATGATGGACATACCTCTCCTTGCAAGCCTCAGAACCAGTTCACCGCTGCCGCACCCTGCATCAAGAATCGTACTCCCTTCAGGATACATATCAATTACTTCCGTAATGTATGCTTCTGGATCAGGCATAAGGTAAGACACCTCATCAAGTTCTGAGGCCTTACTATCAAAGAACTCCATCGAATCGGAT
>JAIOSX010000210.1 GCA_021107345.1 Candidatus Aegiribacteria sp. | reverse complement strand
CCAGGACCTGGCAGATACCGGTATGTTTCATCAATTAATTCCCTTGTTGTATCGGTATCAAACGTTTGCTGATTCTCCACCCTTGCTATCTCTTCAAGAAGGAGATCAACTGGATCCTGTCCTATTCTTTCATCCAGGCAGCAGCCGGGTTCCAGGTGTTCTGATTCTCTTTCCCTAACTCGATCGGTATCGATATCCTCCCAGTATCCTTCATATATTAAGTAACAAGTACTTGCTGCTGGATCCCACGAATAAACAGCAACTCTTTCTATATGAGGCAGGAAGTTGTCAACAACAACACCTTCTACTTGCGGATCAGGAAGAGACAGATCATCCACCGGCAGCGTATCAATGCCCGTATCTCCCGAACCATGACTTACGGCTGTTACTTTAACGGCATATTTCCCATCAGGGAAGAATGCATCCGCATTCGTCTGAGCTTCACCAGTATTAGGTGGAAGTTGAAGATTCGTATCCCAGGCTCCCTGGCAGATACCTGTTGTCCAGTTATTAACAAAGCCTATGTTTGTCCATACATTGTCCCAGCCGGTAGTCCAGCTTGTCGGATCCAGCGCCCCGCTGTTGGTGACGATGTAGGCAGATTCAAATCGGTCCCAATATTGAGTTCCTCCTATAACAGGAAGGTTTCCATCAAGGAATATTGCACGGAATTCATCTGAATTTCCGTATGGGAGCTCATCGCGCATTTGCATAAGGAATCTTTCTCCGAAATTACCAGCGCCAGATGCTGCAGGAAGATAAATCAGTGTAATCGGGTTCTGCCGGAGTATTTCGTATGAAACGGAATAAACTCCTGCAGAATCATAGTCTGAAATGCCTAGAAATGCTGAAAAAGGTGACACCGCAATATCGATTGCACCACTTACAATGTTCTGAAATAACTGATCATCCGGATTACCTGGCGCGCCTGAGAACTGTCCGGGTTTTTCGGCTCCATTGGGCATAAACCAGGCACCCGAATTGCTACCAATGTAAACCCTTTCATAGAACGGCCTTTTGAAACTAATCTCATCGTAACCTGTCAAATCAGCAACGATGTGGTCGAATGGATTGGTATATCCCGGTATCGAGTAACCTACAGGTGGCGGGTCTACCCAGTCTTCAACCCAGGATAGATGCAGATGCCGCCAGGGACCCGGCTGTGACGCATCAAGACCGCAGAAGGATATTGAGTCTCCCGAGTTCCAGCTAGATCCTAAACTCCAGTCTGTCCAGGGATCCCAGCAATAGATATGTCCCAGTGTCCAGCCATAATCATCGGATGTTGTATGTCCAAGAACCAGAATATGTTCCTCCGGATGGCTTTCAGTACCATAACCGAGACTGTAACATTTCTGAAATGAGGGATTCACAACATTATCAGTTAAATCCGCCGAAAAGTCCAGGCCAGGATGAGGACCTTCCGCTATCGTACACCAGTCACCATATCCATTCTGCACCCTTGTTACCGGTACACTGCCGGAATCAGCAATAAGCGGCCATGTAATAGGCCAGATTATAGTTCTGGAAGCAGCAGATGTGTGAGCAGTCGAAAGAGCAAGAATCAGTTTAAGCAGGATCATTCCGCCGCCTCCTCTATTCTGATAACGTGGATTGAATAGCCATCATCGTAGAGGAATTTCATGCCTGTGCGGCTTAACGCGGCAGTCCAGGCACCCAAGGTAGGCTCACTGTTGTTGTTTTGCTGACCAGCGCTGTGCGAGCCTGTGTTTGTACTGTACCATGGAGTTATCATGAAGATGTTGCCGTCGGGATCCATAACACAGTATCGATGATTCGATGCTGGTCTAATATTACAATTTCTATAATATAATAAACTATTTCCGTTATCAGATGTAGCCTGCGGAGTACCTCGGATATTAAGTACTGGTGAACATTCTGAATCAAGAATCAGATCACTCTGGCGACAGGAAATCAATCCCCATTCTATTTCTTCTATTGGCACATGATTAGCCATGCGATCAGCATCATTGTAATTGCGCCATTCAAGTAAACAGTACTCTCCAGATGGGCTGATTACACTGTACCAACCATTGCTTCTCCAATGTAATTCCCCTTCAGCTCCACTATAGCACTCTAATCCTGCATTTCCGTTAATGATCACATATTCGCCATTCGGTGCAATTGCCACTCCGCTTGGGTGCAGATGCATGTCAGGATTCAACTCAAAGATCCAGAGTCTGCTGCCTTCCCTGTCAAACGCAATCGCGGCGTAGTCTGCAAGAGGATCGTTCGCAGGATATCCGCCACAGATGATCAGACTCCCATCCCGGGACATGGATACACCCGCAAAACCTCCTTCCACTGTATTAACAAGCTCACTGTGATCGTAGAAGGAAAGAAGACCGTATTCTCCCGTATGACGATCTTGCGTCAGGTGAGTTAGTACAGTACCATCATCACCGACCCAGGTGAATGTAACACCATCACTAAGCCCATAATCAAACGGCTCTGAAGCACCTTCATCAATGTTAATCAGCTCATTCGCGGTGCTACCGTAAATCCCTTCGTGAACCAGAACATATCTTCCACCTTTTGAAAAAAAGGCTCCCTGTCCTGAGATGGTAAGAGGGATCTCCCTCGTTTCAGTATCTTCCTGAACCACTATTACCTTGTCTTTGAAGACCATTACAATTCGCCATTTCTCACCCTCATCGGTTTCAACGAAAAAACCCAGACAGGCAAGACGAATAGCTCCATCCATTCTCACATCAACTCCCATAGGTTCAGCGTTATAATCCACCGGATCTATGGTTGCTTCTTCTACCGCCAAGTATCCGGGAGCTACCCATATACCTTCGGTGATGTCGAGTATGGTTATCTCGTCCAGTGTTACTCCGAAAAAAACAAGCGCCATCAGTAATAAGTGCATATCAATCCCCTCAGTTGAAATATGTATCGTTTTTCGTAATCCATTAAATCATAATAAAATACCAGACACAAAATAATAGGGGGGGGGGTGAGCATGTCAATCTAAGTTTTAATAGAAATAAAGAGCTTTTCTCTGAATTCCTGTTTATGGCGAGTTTGCGTTTTCATGGAATAGGATCATGTAGGTATTGTTTTGAATAATGCGAAGAATAGTGAATAGCCAACAGGAAAAGGGCAAAGCTTTTCCCGGGATTCTTCGAAGCCGGGCAACTACAGAACAGGGAAGCTGATAAAGGGCACCCGCGAAGGATGCCCTCTACCTCTCAGTACGAAATGATAGCCAAGAATAAGTAAGCTATCTCTTATACAGTCAGTGAATAATACTGACAGTTCTCACCACCTCAAGATCTCCGGTTCTTATCCTCAGCAGATATACCCCTGATGGAAGCTCCTGCACACCAATGTTCAGAAGGGATTCATCATCCCGGAGAATACCTGATTCTGAAAGTATCTGTCGTCCCGCGATATCGTAAAGAAGAATCTCGAAATTATCCCCGTATTCTCCGACAAGTCTGACACCAAGCGTCTCCCGGACAGGATTTGAGAGGATTTCAATCACTTCTTCAGCGTCAGAACTGATATCAGAAGCACAGCACATATCTCCAAACAGATTATCATCACTGCCACCCGGAGGTGGAAGAGTGTCTATGCCTTCAACAATACTTTCAGGATAAGGAAATTCCTCGAAATAATAGAAACTAATCTCGGCTACAGCATTGGAATCTATATTCAAAACATTTGCTCCGCTAAAATAAATAGATCCCATTTCATCAATTAAGCTATGATGATCTTCGTCATGTATATTGCTTGAAAAGCACATGGGGCCCTCGAAACAATAGCCAGCGCAAACCTCATAATCATCAATTCTGGCTCCGGTTTCAGAATCAACGCAATACGCAAAGGCAGTGCTCCAATAATTAATCAAGTCAGTAGTATAGCCTGTCATCCAGAAATACCTGCTGTCAGGTGACAAAGCAGGCCAAAGAGCGGGGCATACATTTCCAAACCAATTCTGTTCATAAACTCCATCAAAAACAGGAAACGGAGTCTTGAATGAATGATCGATATAAGACCCATCAGGTTTTACAACGTAGATATTGAATCCGTATTCACCGGGTATCTCACGGTACATCCAGAATCCACACCAGTAATCGCAGTCACCAATGAACATTGCATCTTCAAGACCGATAGAGTTAAGATCAACCGTCGCTACGGTATCGTGTTCGATTCCAACCGTACCATAAACAATATTAGTACTGAAATCAGGATACCAGTCTGGTGGATCATACATGAAATAGTTTGTATCCGGCCCCGCTTCAAAACCATTATATGAAAATGGTCCATAATCGGTCCTGGCCTCAGCAACTGTTCCCGGATAGCTGTCCAGTGTATTACCTGCAAGATCTCGCGGACCTCCCCCAACCAGTTGGCCAGGATTCCCAAAATACACCTGGATATTGCCGACGTATTCGCGGGGAAGTTCTCCCTCGAATATGTAGTGAACTACATAACTG
>JAIOSX010000311.1 GCA_021107345.1 Candidatus Aegiribacteria sp. | reverse complement strand
TGATCCCTCATAATAAAGATCGTCCTCGGTCCAAGGTGGTCCATCCAAAGATGCGGGTAATTCTCTTTGCATTTCAAATTTTCATGATTGCTATCTGTCTAACCCTGATGGTTGCCTGGGGGATATATTTCTTTGCGGGTACTGTGCTTATTCCCGTGAAGTTATTAATCACAATCGAAAGAATGAAATATCTGATTTTTGAGTTGTACCTGATGATATTTTTCATGCTATTCGTAGGAGCAAGGTCTTATTGCTATTATTGCCCGGCCGGGACCCTGCTTGGTATTATTGGAAGAATCGCGGGACAACAGATTACCACCGGACTTACGAAATGCAATGGCTGTGGGTTATGTAACGAAGTATGCAAAATGTCTATTGATATCATGAGCAAAGCAAAGTCAGGTGAACCGGTAAGATCTATAAACTGTGTGGGCTGTGGTATCTGTGTTGAGACATGTCCTACCGGTAATCTGCAGTTCACTACGAACTTCTTGACAAAGTATCGAAACAGAAAAGCAAGTTTCCTGGAAACTTGAGGTATAAGCGTAATCTGTGGAGGGAAAAATGAGTGGAAAAGTAAGGAATAGTCTTGATATAAAGGTGATCATCGGGCTGGTTGTCATTTGTGCAGGAGTTCTTCTTCTGCTTGATAATCTGGGCGTTGATATCAGAATCAACTTGTGGGATTTCTGGCCTGTTGCGCTCATTATGATTGGCTTGAACCATATCATCAGACCCGGTGGAACACGGCACGGTTTCGGCGGAGCTATCTTTGTTGTTGTCGGAGTACTGTTCCTTTTGAACAATTTGGATATTATAGTATTTAATATGGGAACATTATGGCCTTTATTTATTATTATATTCGGACTGTCGATAATTAAAAATACAATATGGGGAAGTAATGCAACTTCATCCTCCAGCAATAACTGTGATCTTTCATTTATCCTGGGAGGAGGAGATCACATATTTGCTTCAAAACAGTTTAACGGCGGAAAATTGACTGCATTCATGGGTGGTGGAACAATTGACCTTAGAGATGCTGACATCCAGATCGATAATGCAGTGATCGATGTGTTTGTTTTTATGGGCGGAATTGACATAAAAACACCCCGGCACTGGCACGTTAATATACAGGGGACACCTATTCTTGGTGGGATAGACAATAAAACAGTTGTTATGTCAAAGGAAGAAATAGCAGCACATCCGGAAAAAGCTATTAGAGAACTTACTATAAGAGGAATGGCTATAATGGGAGGTATCGAGGTCAAAAACTGACCCTCGACGAACGTTTTTCCAGACATTTCGACTGCTGACAACCCCTCGTCAACAAGATCGAAACAGAATTTAGTATGGATGGATACGTTCAGTACATCTCGATCATCGGTATCCGGGTACGGGAAAATGTATCATTGTTCAAGGAAGCCCGGAACAAAATATGCATGGTAAGAAAGTGAGAGAAAATGTACGTTTGTAAAACTGCCGGATCAGGATACAGATTAATTGAAGTCATTCTTATCTCTTTATTAATAGGAGTTTCTGTTTCGATAGCGGAAAGTTTTCAGTATCCTTATACCAGGATCGATGACCAGGTGGATGATTTTTTTGGAACACCTGTTGCAGACCCCTACCGATGGCTGGAAGATCTTGACTCCGAAGAAACCCTTGCATGGATAAACGCCCAGAATGATCTGACCTTTGGTTATCTGGAGACCATCCCGATCAGAGAAGCAATAGGAATCAGGTACACCGAACTCGTGGATTATCAACGTTATTCGATGCCGTTACACAGAGGACCTTACAACTTTTTCTATCTAAACGATGGATTACAGGAACACTCAGTGTATTACTGCCAGGATACTCTTGGAGGAGAACCTTTTGTCCTGATTGATCCGAATCTGTTTCCGGAAGAGGAAAACCTTTCTCTGGCAGGAACAACCGTAAGCCATGATGGCAAACTTATTGCATGGGCCACAAGTGAGAGCGGCTCAGACTGGAGAACATGGCATGTACGAGATGTGACCACGGGCATAGATCTTGATGACACGGTAATGTGGAGCAAGATGTCCGGAGCGAACTGGAACAGCGAAAATACAGGTTTTTACTACAGCAGGTATGACGAACCAGTTGAGTGTGAAGAGTACGATGCAGTTAATCACTATCATAAACTGTATTTTCATGAACTGGGAACATCTCAGGATCAGGATGTCCTGATATATGAACGCCCTGATAAACCCGAATGGATGATAAATGCAGGGGTTACAGAAGATGAACACTATCTTGTTATTTATATCTACGATCCGAACAGTGTCCAGAAAAACGGAATTTTCTATATTGATCTGGACAGTGAGGATAAACAGATAATCGAACTGCTTAATGATTTTGATGCCTCGTATCGCCCTATTGGAAATATCGGGGAAGATTTCTATTTCTTTACAGATCTTGATGCACCAAACGGAAGAATCATCTCCATAGATATTTCAGAGCCTTCAAGAGAAAACTGGAGAATCCTGGTTCCTGAAGCTGAAGATATCCTTAATAGAGCAACTATACTGAACGACAGCTCTCTTGTTCTGACATACACCCGGGATGCCTACAGTCTGGTGCAAATTTACAATTTGGACGGCGTTTTTGAAAGCGAAATAGAATTGCCTTGTCCCGGAACAGCCTGGGGATTTGGAGGATTGCAGTCGGACACTGAAACCTTTTATACGTTTTCGTCTTTTCTCTATCCTGGAACAATATACAGATATGATTTTGAAACCTCTGAAAGCACACTTTTCTGGGAACCTGAGATCAATACCGACCTTGCCGGTTATGTTACAGAACAGGTTTTTTATGAGAGCTATGATGGAACATTAATACCGATGTTTCTGGTGTACCCTGAGGATATCGAACTGGATGGATCCAATCCGACCCTGCTTCAGGGTTATGGGGGATTTAACGTTTCGATGGCTCCCTGGTTCAGAACTGAAATACTGGTATGGCTTGAAATGGGCGGAATCTTTGCATTGCCCTGTATCCGAGGTGGAGGGGAATACGGAGAAGAGTGGCACCTAGCGGGTATAAAGGAAAACAGGCAGAACGTTTATGACGATTTCATCTGTGCTGCGGAGTATCTCATTACAAATGGATATACCTCGACACCAAAGCTGGCCATTACTGGAGGTTCTAACGGAGGTACTCTTGTTGCTGCATGCCTGAATCAAAGACCCGATCTGTATGGGGCAGCTTTACCGTCGATGGGGGTTATGGATCTTTTACGGTTCCAACTTTTTACAATAGGCTGGGCATGGACTTCGGAGTATGGCGATCCGGACGATCCGGATGAATTTGAGTTCCTGTATGAACTTTCACCATACCACAATATAGAAGAGGGTATTGAATATCCTGCAGTACTGGTAACAACCGCAGATCATGATGACAGGGTGGTACCGGGACACAGCTTCAAATATGCCGCCAGACTGCAGGCAGCACAGGCCGGCGACGCTCCAGTGTTAATAAGGATTCAGACAAGTGCAGGGCACGGTGGTTCGGTAGGGCTTTCAGAAGCCATTCAGAAACTGGCGGATAAGCTTGCTTTTCTTACTGAAGCACTAAGCATGGATGTGGATGGAGTTTTCTGATCATCTGATCTCACAGGTGTAAGAGTTTACGCTGAACAGGAGCTTTCCGCTTAAGCTACAGCAATAAAATGAGATAGCCTTGCTAAGGGCGGTATCCTCAGCTTAGGGCAGGAGAAGAAAATGAAAAAAGAAATAACTGTCTCTATTCTAGTATATGTTTGTCTGTCTCTTCTTCCAGCTCAGGCTTACTCTGGAGATCAGGCATGGTTTCGTCTAATTGGCTTCTCCCGGAATGGAGAGCATGTTGCCTGGGAAACCGGTGGAATTCAGGATGGTAGTGGATTTCAGTGGATCACTGTTGAAGTTCTCAATACGCAGACTTCACTGCAGGAGGATCTGTTCGAGCATGTATGGGATGAGTTCACAGATGAATCACCAGAACTGGCAGATCTCTCTGCTGTCGGAGAAAAAAAGGAAGACCTCTGGTACTCATGGGGGATAGACCTGGATATTGTCTGTGAGCCTCTTATTTACCACTCATTAACAGATCTGGGAGTAAGAAGAGATACCGTTGTGTTCTGTCTTGAAAGCTACGTACAGGATTACAACAGTGGAGAAATCACACTAACCCTTATAAACAAACCTGCAGATATAGAGCAGAACTGCACCGAGTGGCCCCCTGTTACACCGATTCTTCAGATATCCGGTAACGGAGAGGAACACATTCTCTTCAAAGAGGACATCATTCAGGAATCATGGAGAATGTCTATGAATTACGGAATTTATGCCGTCTACAGGAATCCCTTTATTCCTGATAACCTGCTAGTAGTGCTGATTTCAATAGAGCCCGGTTTTGAAGGACCCAACGGCAGGTTCAGAGTGGTCTCAGGTGAATGCCAGGCTGAATAGGAATCGATTCATTCTTTCATATCAGGATACAGCTTTGCAAGGCACAGGGGGCACAGGCCGTGACTGAAACGAACTTCCGAATGCTCGGAGAAGTATGATTCAATCTGTTTCCAGTAACCATGGTCATCTCTGATCTTTTTGCAGGAAGCACAGAGTTTTTACCTCTTTAAGCGCGTTGCTCAATTCCAGGTTGGTCTCAGCAAGTTCCCTGTTCTTCCGTCTGGTTATTTCCGCTTCTTTTATTCTGCTTTTAACATTATATCTAACTTCCAGTTCAAGCATTCTTTTTCTGGTGTCTTTGTTGAATATTTCATTTTCCAGAAGCTTATGTTTTTCCAGGAAGAAAAGAGCCTTCTCAAAATCAGACATGTTTTTGTGAAGGGATGATAACTCTTTATAACAATTGCTAAGTATACATTTGGCATTGATCTTTCTGGCGCTGACTTCACATTGCCTGATGTATTCAAGTGCCTTATCGAAATCATTCATTGAAGCATATGTAATACCGATGTTAAGCAGGATATCAGCTTCAGTATTCTTATCATCTATTTCTCTGGTGGTTTTGAGAGCTTTGAAGAAGCATTCCAGCGCTTCCTGATGTTTGCTGATTCCTCTCAGAGCTAATCCGATATTCACATTTGAATGAGAAATTCCTTTTTTGTCATCAAGTGTGTTTCTCATTTCAAGAGATGCGCGATGGAATTTCAAGGCCTCTGTATAATTCTCGAGTTCCTGGTGTATAGCTCCCATATTATTGAGTGTATTGGAATGGTTGATACTTTCGTTTATGCCTTTTTCTCCTGAGCTGGAATTGCTGTAGTACTCCAAAGCCTTACGACAGTATTCGAGAGCTTTTTCATTCTTTTTCATATCAGTGAATAGAATGCAGATATTGTTGTTGATGTCCGCAACACCACTGGGGTCATTCAGTTCTTCAAGCAATCTGAGTGCTTTGAAACTGTATTCAAGAGCATCATCGTAGCATGCAAGTCGCCAATAGGTAACACCTATTTCATTAAGCGAATTGGCTTCTTCCTTTTTGTTCTTTATCTCTCTGGAAAGCTCAAGGTGTTTAAAACCATATTCCAGTGCTTCCTGATATTTGCCAATGTTCTGGTATGCCCAGCAGATGTCTCCCAGGAGCCCGGATTCAAGATCTTTATCGGGAAAGCTTTTCAGAAGGTCTAAAGCTTCTCTGCAGTATTTAATTGTTTCGGAAGGATCTATTGATCGAATCATAGGTGAAAGCTTGCATAGAAAACCAATTCGTTCTTTTCCGGTAGACTCTGTGAGTTGTTTTTCAAGTGCCTTCCGGGTAGAGCTTTCTTCCATATTGTTTTCCGGGTGTTTTCCCACTGTTTTCCAATCCGGCTAATTTATTAGTTAACTGGATTTATCGTTATTGTGTCAATACGGCACTGAAGAACGCTCCAGCTCTTCCTGTCCGGACGTGCTTCTCTGTTTGAATAGATAATTGCAGGATAACTCTGCCCGGTCAAGGTACTGAGCAAACGCAGGATCGAAACCGTACAGCTGTGAGGGACAGCAGTAAACCATTTTATGGCTTCAAACTTCCATTTGACACGACTGGTTACACGATAGCGGTGTAACTGCGTGATGCAGTGATATGTGCTGTTGCAGAAACAGGCGTGTAACTATGTATTTCAGAAAGCTATTCAACTGCCGGGACCTATCCGGGAGGAAGGTGATCTCTGATGTTCTTGACGAGTGGTGCCGCCTTCGGTAATGTTCTTTCCTGTAGATGATTACGGCAGGTGCTTCCCTGCCTGTATAAACGTGTCTGGAGGTTGAGATGAGGCCATTGATATACAGCGTATTTCTTTTGCTGTGCGCCGGAATAAGTTCTACGGTACTGGCAAACGGTGGCCCTGTTAATTTTTCAAACACAGTTGGTACAGGAAATGTGATATACAGTGTTTACAGAGGGGCTGAACTGGTTTCAGAGAATCTTATCCTCACTCCCGGATTCGAGTACGTTGATGTGGAAGCCAGGTATGTTCTCTGCGATACAGGTGACGGAACGAATACCGATTACGCGTTTCCCGTAGACCTGGTCCTATCGGAGTTTACGGGGATGAATCATGGTGTTCTGATTGATGAAGAGGTTCCCCGGTTCGAAATCACTCTGAATGGTAGACCGCTGGATTACCAGATCCGACAGGGATTCAATACTGATATCTTCATCGACCCCTGGGACATTGAGCGGGACATTCACAGACTTTTCTTTACCACTTCCTTTGAAATCCAGCCATTGGATACTGTGGAGCTTTTGGTCAGTTACAGCTTCAAAGCCTGGTATGAGGACCTGTGGTTCACAAAGAATTTTTTCACGATGTACGAGAACAGGTCCTTTCAGTATCTGCTGGATCCCGCTGGATACTGGGGTGACGGTACAGTAGACCAGCTGGAGATAACTTTTGACTTCAGTGAACTGATTGCCAATGGAGGTTGTACAGTGGATCTTCCCGTGGGTGGAGTGTGGGTTGATGAAACTCAATATGTGATCTCAGAGAACGACTTCGATA
>JAIOSX010000144.1 GCA_021107345.1 Candidatus Aegiribacteria sp. | reverse complement strand
GCTGCGCCTTCGATGATCTTTCCAGTTTTCATGGAGCTTCCTCTGCAGGAGGTTTCCATCTTGATGACCTGAAGATGGGTCTGGGAATCGGATACAGATTCAACCTCGGTTACTTTCTGCTGAAGCATGATATCGCCTGGCGTACGGATTTGCGCGGCATATCCCGCAAGCCCGAGCATAATATTACCATCGGGGCTGAATTCTGATGGGGATATCGTATATTCCATTGAAGAAATCAGCAGCTTCATGAAATAGTACGGAGGAATATGATTTGAAAATGCTTTATCTTCTGTTTATCCTTGTATCAGTTGCTTCCGCATGGACCTGTCCTGCATGCAGCACAGATAACAATGGGGAATTCTGTACTGATTGCGACCTCCCACGACCTCCTGAGGGGATGGAGTATATAGGTCCTTCAACCGTAATGATTGATGGAGATAGTATCTCTGTTGATCCTTTTTTTATTGATAGAGAGCCTGTTATATGCAGAGACGTTCTCGATTGGCTTGCCCGGGAGATATCCAAGGTCAACCAGATACCGATCTATCTTACAGGACAGGAAGAATTGCTTATGCCCGGCTCCAGCATGGGAGAAGAATTCAGTAATATAATGTTTGTAAGATATACGCCATGGGTTATTTACACAAATGTGCAGAACGAAGTAACCGGCATCACCGTACAGACCGGGTGTTTTGATATTCCGGCTACTTCTGTCACATTTGATGCAGCCAGACTTTACCTTAATGATTACGGTAAAAGATTGCCCACAAGGGTGGAGATAACAGCCGCTGCTTCAACCGGCGCAATAGGGTTTGAAGATACATGGGAAATCATGAATACCTATTCGGATTTCATATCCATGACCCTTTCCGGCATTATAGGAATATCTCCTGCCGGATTGGCCATGTTCTCTGAGAATCAGACACCAGAGGAACGAATAGTGTGGGAATGGACACGTGATGCATGGGATCAGCCTCCTGACACAATCTCAGATTTCCATTCTCCGTATGCACTGATATTCAAACCGCTTGATCCTCCCATTGAGGGAACAGCTCTGAGGAAGAGCGGATATTACAATGTTATTTTCCGGGGAGTAATACCGATACCCTGGATTGAACCTAGGAACTGAAACTGAAAGGAACAGATTATGAACAGTGTATTTAAAATTCTTTTGACTTCTGCAGTAATTGCTCTTATTGCCGGTTGCGGAGGCAGAGAAGTTACTCGAACCGATCCGGATACAGTAACCGATCTTAGTGGATACTGGAACGAAACCGATGCACATATGGTAGCTGATTCAATGATTGTCCAGTGTCTCGATGGCAGATGGCTTACAGATTTCTCAGTTGCGACTAGCAGGGGGGAATATCCATCTAAACCCGTAATTGTTGTAGGTGGAATCTATAATCAGAGTTCGGAGCATATTAACACCGATATCTTCATGAATGCCATAGAACAGGCTTTCCTTGAGTCAGGTGAAATTCAAATAGCTGCAGGAGGAGCAAGCAGAGGGGAAGTCAGATCAGAAAGAGAAGATCAGATCATCTTCGCTTCACCGGCAACTGCCGCCGCATTCGGTCATGAGATCGGTGCAGACTTTGTCATGACCGGCAGTGTCGGATCAATAGTTGATGAAGAAGACGATACCAGGAGTATTTATTACCAGATCAGCCTTGAGCTTATCGACGTTGAAACGGCTCTTAAATCCTGGATCGGAAGCCTCGAGATCAAGAAAATGATCGAGTGGTAGGAACAACCCTCGAATCCTGTTGAGTCCTGAAGAATTGTCCGGTAATGGAGATAACAGAGTTATGATCAGACCACTTTATTCATTCGCTGCAGCCGCAATTGCATTGGCAGTTGCAATATGCAGTTGCGCAACAGATTATACCAGTGAAATGAGGTCAGTAACCTCAAGTCTGAGGATGGATAGACCCGATCTCGCCATCGAGGAATTCAGAGAGAATTTTACTGACTCCACCGGCAAAAACAGACTTCTTTACCTTATGGAACTGGGTAATCTTATGAGGCTGTCAGGTAATTTCGCAGCAGCGCAGAATCTGCTGCTTCAGGCTGACAGGCTTAGCGATCAGCAGCGGGGAATTGAACTGGGGCAGGAAATTGAGGCATTTCTAAGCAGTGATCTTGCCCTTGATTTCAGAGGAGCAGATTACGAGAAAGTATTCATAAATTACTGTTTGGCAGTAAGTTATGCTATGGAAAACAACATGGAAGATGCCCTGGTTGAATGCAGAAGGGTTAATGACAAGCTGCGGGTGCTTAACCAGAGCTATGAAGAGAACAAGAACAGATACAGTGATGATGCCTTTATCAGATACTTCATGGGTGTCCTCTACGAGAAGTCGGGAGATCTCAATAATGCTCTTATAGCTTACAGGAACAGTGCCTCCTTATACGATTCTCTGTATTCAGCGGATTACGGGATCTCAGCTCCCCGGAGGGTTAGATCTGACATCCTGAGGCTTTCCAATGAGCTTGGAATGCAGTCTGTATATCAGGACTACAACGCGCGATGGCCTGATGTGAATTGGGAAAACGAGGGGCCCGATCAAGACCATGGTGAAATAGTGGTTATTCTGGAGGCGGGAATGATCCCTCCCAGGATCGAGAGATCTCATACCTTTGTTTTCAATGACAGGATTTACAGAATCTCTCTGCCGGCTATAGCGGACAAACGGCGCGAATTCTGGTCGATCACCCTTTCCTCAGGAGACATGCAGTCACATGGATTCCTTGCCGAGGATCTTGCTGGTATAGCCAGAAAGAATCTTGAGGATCAGGCTGGACGTGATATCGTACGAGCTGTTGCCAGGCTGGCTGTGAAGGCCGGTGTAACAGAGGCGGGGGAACAGCTTGTAGAGGAGCTTACAGAAGAGAACAGTGGAATTTCCCGTGCTACAGGTTTCCTTCTGAGTATTATTGGTGCCGTTTCTGAACGCGCGGATTTGAGGGCATGGCTGACACTGCCCTCTCAGATATTCGTAGCCCGCCTCAGGCTTCCCGAAGGAGAACATCCTGTCAGGCTTGAAGTTAATGGTCGGACCATTTTCAGTGATGAATCCATGTCTGTGGTTCCTGGTGAAATAAGTCTCCTGTTTCTTCGAGAGGGTTAGTCGTTTGAATAGATCAGAACTGGCATCCATTATAGATCACACACTGCTTAGGCCCGATACCATTTCAGATGATATTAAAAGACTCTGCGGTGAAGCGATTCATTACGGATTCTATTCCGTTTGCATCAACCCTATATGGGTGCCGCTCGCTTCGGAAATTCTTGAAAAATCCAGACCGATAGTCTGTTCAGTCATAGGCTTTCCCCTCGGTGCGACAAACTGCATGGGAGAAGAATCTTTAAAAGCTGTGAATAACGGAGCAGGTGAGCTGGATATGGTGATACCGATAGGGTATCTGAAGGCCGGCAATATCAAGAAAACAGCAGGTTGTATTCAGGATGTGGTCCGTGCATCTTCAGGAAAGCCGGTTAAGGTTATTCTTGAAACCTGTCTTCTAACTGACGAGGAGAAGGTTCTTGCATGCAGAATCGCTATGAACAGCGGTGCTTTCTGGGTAAAAACCTCCACCGGTTTCAGCAGCGGTGGAGCTACTGTATCTGATGTTGCTCTTATGCGGAGTACAGTCGGGGAAACACTTGGCGTAAAGGCTTCAGGTGGTATCAGAACCCTCACAGATGCTCTTGCCATGATAGATGCAGGAGCCGGAAGGCTTGGCTGCAGCGGAAGCATAGAGATTATTGAATCTCTGAATGCCTGATAGTGATATTCTTCCCGATAAATTGGCGCAGGCAACTGGAGGGGTCAACCAGTTGCCTGCTCAAGTCCTGGATCACAATTTGTTCAATAAAACCGATCAGGGAGGGGATCAGATCGGCAGTATATTTAGAACAAAAGCCGGTACGATAATCATTGCAATAATGAGTATCAGCCAGTTTTTCAATCCAGGTTTTTGCATTCTAAGAATCTCCTGATACATTCTTATTTATTT
This sequence comes from Candidatus Aegiribacteria sp., assembly GCA_021107345.1. Next base: position 167 of record JAIOSX010000144.1, on the reverse strand, counting down.
AACAGAACTCTTATAAGTGAAGCAAGATTCATTCCAACTAGAAATTATTTATGAGTAAAGACAAAATGAATTCCAGGCAGAGAGAGGCTGTAGACTATACAGGAGGCCCTCTGCTTGTCCTGGCAGGAGCCGGAAGCGGCAAGACAAGAGTTCTCACGGCCAAAATA
>JAIOSX010000146.1 GCA_021107345.1 Candidatus Aegiribacteria sp. | reverse complement strand
TTGTCCAGCCCTCTTAGAAGAGCCCCGCCACCTGTCAACACTATTCCGCGTTCTACGATATCGCTTGCGAGCTCTGGAGGAGTTTTTTCGAGGCCATGCCTTACGGCATCTACTATCGTTCCAATTACTTCCTTTAGGGCATTTCTGATATCCGTGGAACTAATCAAGTAGGTCTCGGGGATTCCGTTTACAAAATCAAGTCCGCTTACTTCGTACTCTTCATTGTCATCCTCCAGCACGGTTCCCATTCGTATCTTCACTAATTCTGATGTTCGTTCACCTATAAGGAGGCTGTACTGCTTTTTGAGATACGCCGATATTGCCTCGTCGATCTCATCACCACCAATCCTGATCGAATTGTTAGCGACGATAGATGAAAGGCTGATTACAGCAACTTCAGTTGTTCCACCGCCGATATCGACAATCATGTTTCCAGCGGCGCCCTCTACTGGAATTCCTACTCCTATGGCTGAAGCAAGTGGCTCTGAAACCAGAAGAACCTCCCTTGCGCCTGCCCTTTCCAGTGCAGTTCTTACCGCTGAGACCTCAACCTCTGTGATGCCGCTGGGTACGCATACAAGTATTCTGGGTCTCATGGAGATCTTACGGGTTTTTGCCATACTGAAAAATTCTCTCAACATGGCCATCGTAGCCGTGGCGTTGGTTATTACACCATCCTTTAAAGGTTTTACAGCCTGGAGAGACATTCCGGTTCGTCCAAGCATTACCTTTGCGTCGTTCCCTACAGCAACAAGCTCACTGCTTTCTCGCTCAATTGCCACAACACTGGGTTGTTCCAGTACAATACCCCTGCCCGAGAGATATATGAGTGTATTCGCGGTTCCCAGGTCTATGGCCATCGAATTTGACAGCAGTGTACTGTGCTTTCTTTGGAAAAGACTGCTAAATGCTCTGAAGATCCCCATTCTCCCTCCTGTAAACTGAATTGTAACAGGTTGAATAGTAAACAAACATGTCTGCGTCAACTCCCGGTTCAACAGCTTTAATATAATTAGAAATAACAGTCGTTAACAGGGGAAGCAATATGTTAACATCATCGTCGATCAGGCCGAAATTCAGATTGCCAGAAAGGAGTAGAATCAACTGTATCAACGGGGATTGGAACTGTCATTTCCCATATACTCTCCCAGGGTACTGCAGAAATATTGATTTCTGTTAACTCCAGGTCTACTGCACTGTCGTTAATTCGTGTACTCCAGCTCCAGGGCCAGGAATTGTATTCATCGTGAGGTGAAGAGGCTCCGATTGTGAATTCTCCGGTTTTCCATTTGCATTCAGAGGGGAATATTTCCCCTTTATCCATTGATAGAATCATACGATCTACTGTATCGGAGACGCAGAAGACCCACTGGATTCTTTCTCCCGATACTGATGCGCTGCCTGTTATCTCCCACGCTTCACTTACTAGAGGGTAACCAGTTCTGAGAAGATGAACAAGATCCATAACTGGGATGGTCCCGCCACCCATGCGAAGCCCTCCCGGCATGAAGACGGCATATTCATCCCGGAGCATATAAACCAGCATACCAGTTGAATCTCCCTTGACAGAAACGACCGGCCTGCCGTCAGGACCGTAAAAATCGCCTCTTAACAGACCTTCTCCGGCGTTACCCCAGAGTACAAAAGGCCCCCTCGCAACGAGATTACTTCCCTGAAGCTTTGCATTGCCTCGAAGCTGAAAACAGTCAAGTTTTTCCCAGCCGAAAGCGATCCTGCTTGCGTAAAGCTCACTCTGTCTGACCAGGGATTCCTGCGTTACTGATGTACCACAGGATAGAAGAAAGCACATTGAGAATACCGTAAAAACAACCTTCATTATTTAGATGCTATACCGTGCTTCTTCTCAAGGGCGATTATCCGCTTTTCGCAGCCATACTCTTTTTCGTACTTCGACTTGCGGGAAAGAAGCTGCTTATTGTCCGGTACTTTTTCAAGAAGCTTATCAAGCATCAGGAGTGCTTTCTTCCTGCTACCCTCTTTAGCCTCTACATCTATCTTTTCCACCAATTCGCTAAGTTTCGCCACTTGTTCTACCTCCTGCCATTATCTCTGCAAAGGGATATGAAATCCTTGACATCTTCAAGTTCGATATGAAACCCGTTTTCTGTTCCCCCAAGAGGAGTTGCTTCAATATTCCTGCCATGATAGTCGGTTCCGCCTGTAACAACAAGCTGGAATTCCCGCGCAAATGCCTTGAGCATTTTAATCATTGAGGCGGTATGTGATGGATAATAGATCTCGATTCCTGCCAGTCCATACGCCTTCATTCTTTCAAACAAACTCCTGAGCATTTCATGATCCATTTCAATATATCCCGGATGGGCCATTACAGGCAATCCACCAGATTCCAGAATGATCTCAATAGCCCTGAAAACTGAAAGCCTGTCTCTTTCAACGTATGCAGGCTTTCCTTTAGCGAGAAACCGGTTGAAAGCCTCATTCATACTGCTTACATATCCTTCGTTCAACATCGCCTCGGCGATATGCGGCCTTCCCACAACATCCCCTCCGGCGATAAGCTGTACTGCTTCCATTTTGATATATATACTATTATCTGATAATTTCTCAAGTATTTTCGGGTTCCTTCGGGAGCGACCTCCCTGGACGAAATCAATTGCCTTCCCGAGTGGAGTCGATTCATTTACCAGGTCTGGAATAGCAACTCCCGGGAAATATCCCAGCAGGTGAGCTGTAAGCTCCCTCTCCTCAATATCTACGCTCAATTCAATTCCGGGTATGAATTCCATTTTCAGTTCCAAAGCGGCATCAGAAGCTTCAGGAATTCCATCAAGCGTGTCGTGATCAGTTATCGAAAAAACCGAAAGGGATTTCTCGCTTGCCATTGCCACCAGTTCGCGCGGAGACCTGACGCCATCGGAAGCGGTACTGTGGATATGAAAATCTACTCTGGCCATATGTAATTTCCTCCGGAAGCCTGAATATTACTCCCAGCTGCACACCATGCAACATTATCTGTTTACTTCCGCCTGAAGATTCGGTAAATATATTCAAGCTGTATCCGGAATAGGATGACACTAGAGATCAAGACAGCTGAATCGGAATTAGATTCATTAACGCATAGCCCGGACGGAGATACAGGCAGTAATGAAGAATCAGACAGAACATAAGGTAATGTATATTCGAGATCCTGTGCATGGAAATATCCGCCTTTCAAAGCTCCAGGAAGAGCTGATTCAGACTGTGGAAGTCCAGAGGCTCAGTTTCATACACCAGCTTGGTACAACATTTCAGAGTTACCCAGGTGCCCACGGAATGCGTCTTTCTCATGCGCTTGGCGTTTCTTACCTTGCGGACATTATAGGGAAGCACGTCCTTGAGGAAATGCATGAAATCCAGGATACTGAAAAAATCGGAATCCGGAAACTGCTGCAGGCTGCAGGTATGCTTCATGACATCGGACACACACCATGGTCTCATACACTGGAACCGCTTTATATAGAAATGAACGGTGTTGATCACATGGATCTTGTAGCCGACCTGGTTAAGGGTGATGCGACTTTCAATATCAAAGGGTCCGGAAGGATTCCCGAAATACTCAGATCACATGGTGTGAATCCCTCGGATGTAGCCGATCTCATTCGGAGTAATTACACCGGACCCCGTTACCTTCAGCAGATGATTTTCGGTGAGGTCGATGCGGATATGCTGGATTACCTTCAGAGAGATTTCTATTTCACAGGTGTAGCCTTCGGTCATATTGAACTGGACAGGATAATCTCAACAATGAGGGTTGTAGGTAATGAGCTGATATTTCTCATCAAGGGCCACGAAGCTATCCGTGATTTTCTCTTCGCAAGGATGCAGATGTATTCAAGTGTCTACCTGCACAAGAAAACAAGAATTGTGGATATGATGCTTCTTGCAGCTGCCAGAAGAAGCATAGTTGAGCTTAAAGAAATCGTTGATTTCCACATAATGACCGATGACGAAATACTGAGTTTTCTTGCAGAGAGATCTGAGGACCCATGGGTGAGGGATATGGCCTGGAGGTTGAAATACAGACAAAAACTGTTTTCACAGGTTTTCCGGATAGAGGCGGCAACACTTGATGAAAGTGATATTTCATTTCTCAATACTATCGGAAGATCAGGAGAAACACCTGCCGAGCGGGTCAACGATCTTGCACTGAAACTGTCTGAAACAGCCGGAGTCACACCGGGGTACATACTCGTGGATATGCCTTTGGAAGCTGTTAAAGTATCAGAAGAGAGATTTGCGAAACTTGACATCAGATATCTTGACCAGTCGGGAAATATTCTACCATTGAAGAAGGTGGATCCGCCCTTTGCTGAATACCTTTCTCACGCACATCCAAACAGTAACTATCTTACCGTATGCTGCAGTCCGGAAATCAAGGATAAGGTCAGAAAAGCCTGCGAGGACCTCTTCCACATGGCTGCGATGCCACTGTTCCCAAGAAGTTGAAACCGGATTAAATCTTCCCCAGTGACCTTTGCCATCGAACTTTGATAACACCCTTTACATCTGAAAGATCGTTAAGAAGCTCCAGCTTTTTCTCCAGTTTTCTTATCCTCAGATGGTAGAGAAGACTTATAGAGTTCCCGTCTCCCTCAATCTCAACGTCGATGTCATGTATACCTATGTTGTAACTTTTTAAAATGCTGGAGCAATTATCCACAAGCAGTTCCGGTTCCGTGTTCTCCCCCAGTATTATTACGTCGCGATATTTCAGATCTGCGAGGCGATCTTCGAGAAATGGAAGCAGGATAAGTACAATCAGAACAATACCCGTAGATGATAGTGCCAGGAAATACTCGCCCAGTCCGATAGCCACTCCCAGTGCAGCAACAAACCATATACACGCTGCTGTAGTGAGTCCCCTTACGAAATCGCTTGTTCTGATAATAGCTCCGGCTCCCAGAAATCCAATCCCGGTTACCACTCCGGCGATTATCCTGCTGACCTCTGCACCAGGGTTGGGATTACACCCGCCGATTGCCAGCCCGCAGATGGTTATCATGGCTGCCCCGATGGATACGAGCATGTGGGTCCGTAATCCTGCAGGTCTTCCATGATACTCCCTCTCCAGACCGATAAGTGATCCCAGGAAGGCCGATAGAAGCAGTTTCACGATCCAGTCTTCGAAAATCATTCGTTCCTCCCGGTTCTATCCATCGAGTTTTCTAGGAGGCTGTCCGATAATACAGCATCGGCATAAGGAACCACATATTATCATCAAATACATTCAGTATTCTCTTCAAATCTGTGATCATTCTATCTCAGCTATGTGGCTCTTCTGCTCAATGCCTATTGTCGGACAACCTCCTAGGAGACAGACAATTCAATAATGTTTAGCAATGCATCGGTGGAATAGGGTTTTCTCAGAATACTTATCTTCGGTCCAGATAATTCGGGCACGGAATCAATATTAACAGGATAGCCTGAAGTAAGAATTATCTCCAGATCGGGAAATTCTATCCTTACATCTGAAACAGCCTCTTCCACGGATTCATCTATAGCGGAATGATCAAGCAGTAAGAAATCAACTTCTGATCCAGCCATCATTCCCTTCATTTCTTCCAGATCGGCAGCAGTTACCACGTCAATTCCATACATAGTAAGGACATCGGACACACTCTCCCTTACAGCCCGCGATGCATCGCATAACGCCAGTTTCATACTGCTCATGTTAATTCTGTGTTGTGATTCTGTCTGGGATACATCGAATAGATAGTCTTCACTGGTCCGGAACAGGATATTAAGCGTTGTACCTGTAGATCCTTCAGTGAATACAGGGTGACAGTCAAGCCTTGCAAGCACTGCCGCAACCGATGAAATATGAGAACCGTAATCTCTCTGTATTCCCGACAGATCTGTCTCGGGATCAAGCAGAGCCTCCTTCAGCACTGCAGGTATTCTGGTTCGATCAGTAAAGCTTATGGATACTGATCTCGAAACGGTTCTGTCGCAGTTTGCCGAGAATATCGAATCGGATACCGGTGAAGGTACATCCCTGGCACCGAGTTTTATCCTTACGGACCCGCTTGTAGATTCAAGGGAATAGAAAACTATGTTCTTAACTATTTGTGTGAAGTCTACTCTTGAGCATTCTACTTTGGGGAGAAAACCAGGAACATCCAGCTCTATTGAAGCCCTCTCCGGAAGAACATCGTTCAGAGCTGCCGCAATGGCGTCAAGTTCAGAAAAGATCTCAATGGTTTCAGCCTGATCCTGCTCCTCGGTTTCCTGATACTTCTCCTTTCCTGAAAGAACATCAGATATCCTGCAGAGTTGATCGAGGAGGACCGGATCTTCTTTAAACTTAATCCTGCTCTCTTCGAGATATGATCTGATACGCTGGATATCGCTGTCAGACAAGTTTCCTGTAGATACTTCATGCACATTTAAATCAATCTCGGATTCTTTTTTACCCGGCAGCTTATCACCGATTTCCTTAACTGATATTGCGTATCCCGTTTCACAGAGTGTTTCAATCCTGAAAACTGCTTCTCTGGAGTTGCCTGAACTACCGATAACGCAAAGAGTAAGTTCCGAAGGCTTTTCATGTTCCGGGAACTCGATCAGATCCTGCTCGTCCCGGGAGAAGCAGGGCAGTTCGTGGAATTTGGCACCCTTGATATCGTTCCTGGAAATATCGATAAGGTTTTCTGCAGAATTATTCATGTAAATAACTGCGCCATTGATGTCCAGCCGGAATAGCGCCGGAAATTCAAACCCGTCAAGAAACGATGAGGAGCATTCGTCCAGTGTTAGTATTTCCGCATTATCCGTAGTTTTCACAATAGCGTCGCTCTGATAGAAACCATTCTTCTCGATCTGTCTTCGAAGGTTGGCCAGTTTCAGAAGTAAGCCGGGTATTATCAACAGTATAATCGCTGCAGCTGAAATGATATAGAAACTAGATCCGCTTCTTAATAATTCATTTCCATGAACGTTTTCAAATACTATCCTTGCAACCGAGGCATTCCGGAGTGAATCAACAACAGGATAGAAAACGAGAAGACTGTTTTCCTTGCCCTTTTCCTCATATCGCATTGCCGGTAAGCCGCTGATAATGGCGCTTTGCGCAAGAGAATTATCCTCGAAAGGAACGCCTGCGGAAGAATCACCGAGTATTGAGTATACGATAATGAACTCGCTCAGATTGAAGGATCCCAGAAATTCTGATTTCAGATCAAGATAGATGAATTCACTGGACTGAAGCTGATTGAACATTATTGAAGACATGTAATCATCCATGGAAATGCTGGAAATACTCTTCGCGGTCTGAATGGCCTGTTCCTGTTCCATCCGGACAACCTGTGATAACATGTCGTCAGTAAAGTATATATATGCCGCAACAACAGCGGCTATCGCGATTATGCTGAAAATGTAGGGGAACAGTACCCGCACCATGATCTTTGGTGAGATACCCGGGAAGAGGTTCATTGTTCTCCCTTCAGAAATCAGTAGACAATTAGTTTCAGTCAATTAAATGAATATGTCAAGTGTAATGAATAAAATCCAGCCGGAATTATCAGGATCATGATTATTTTCAGCAATCAACCGAAACATTGAAATCTATTCCATAGGTTCTCGATATGGTTTTAGTCCGTTTTAGTTTACTTGTCTTCACTAAGTAGCTTGACATATTTAAACTATCTTAGTAAATTAATATAAGCAAATGCTAAATTGTACTTGGTTATTACCCACAAAATATGATTATCAATAACATGAAAGGACGAAATAATGCCTGATTTTGTTGAACAGACCAGAAAAGTCCTGAGAACAGCTGGACGAAGTCCAAAGACAGCCAACAGCTATTTATCTCATATTCGAAGACTTGAGAATACATACGGGGGTAGAACTGAAGATCTGGATGAGGATACTCTGAGAAAATACCTTGAGGATCTTGTTGATGAAGGAAAATCGCTTTCGTACATTAATCAGGCCCAGAGCGCCATCAGATTCATGTACAAACATGTGCTTAATAAGGACAATCCTCTTCCCGGACCCGGTCTTATTTCTAAGAAGATTCCCATGCATGGTATTTTCTGCAGAGACGAGATCAGAAAGATATTCGAAAACGTGCATGAGCTGAAATACAGGCTGGCACTAATGCTTATCTACTCTTCGGGACTAAGAGTGGGCGAAGTTACACATCTTCAACGGAGTGCCGTCGACTTTGACAATATGGTGATCCATGTGAACGATCAGAATGGTGAGTTCATAAGAGACACAATACTGGCGAAATCAATATCTGATATCCTTAAATACTACATTGAAACAAGAACAGACGACTCCCCCTGGATGTTCCCCGGCAGGGGCAAAACCAATTGCATTTCCCCCAGAACTATCCAGAGGGCCTTCGCCGAGGCGATGCTTGCAGTTGGTATTGAAAAGCGTGCAACTCTGGGATGGCTCAGACACAGCTTTGCAGTTCATATGCTTGAGGAC
>JAIOSX010000281.1 GCA_021107345.1 Candidatus Aegiribacteria sp. | reverse complement strand
TTAAGCAGTTCTATCGCCTCTTCCGAAAGAAGTACAACTTCAGAATTGACCAGATCGTGAATGGAAACGCTTGCAGCGCTTGTAGCTTTTAAACGGGGAATATTACGGGAAGCCCTTTTAATAAGACTATCACCGTTTGTAACAAGAACCACCGTTCTTCTGTCAGCACACTCGAGATTCAGAAGCATTTCAGTCATTTCCCTTGTTTTACCGCTGGATTTGAGGTCTCTGACTACTCTCAGGTTTCCTTCGGCTAGCCTTTCACTGAGAATACCGGCAAGGGCCTTCCTTCTTACTTTCCGATTCAGCTTGATATTCCATTTCCTCGGGGTGGGTCCGAATGTAATTCCGCCGCCCCTCCAGATTGGTGATGCAGAAGTACCGGCCCTTGCGTTTCCGGTGCCTTTCTGGCGCCATGGCCTTCTGCCGGATGCTTTCACATCACTTCTTCCAAGCGTGGACACGGTTCCCTGGCGGGAATTCAGCGATTCAGCTCTTACAACCTCCCAGAGAATGTGGGTAGAGACGTTCATAGAGAACATCTCCTCAGGAAGGTCCGTTTTATCAATCTCTTCGCCGCTCATGGTGTAAACTCTTACGTCAGCCATGGTTATCCTTCACCTCCCGATTTCTTCTGTTTCCTGATCAGAAGATATCCATTCTTAGCGCCGGGAACAGCACCTCTGAGAACGAGAAGGTTCTTCTCGGAATCGATCTGCACAACTTCCAGGTTGCGGACGGTCACTCTTTTTCCACCGTCTCTGCCGGGCATTTTCTTGTTCTTCCATACCCTTCCCGGGGTCGCGCACTGGCCAATTGAACCGGGAACTCTGTGAGATTTATTTCCGTGAGTAGCGTCACCTCCGGAAAACCCGTGACGCTTAACAACCCCCTGGAAGCCCTTTCCCTTGGTAAGGCCGATTACGTCAACCTTCTCACCGGGATTGAACATTGTTACATCAAGGAACTCTCCTGCTGATGATGCTTTCGCAAGCATGGGAACCTCGCAGAACCGAGATACAGGAGGGGCTCCACTCTTATCAAGATGACCGAGTGTCGGTTTGTTAAGTCGTTGCTTCTTCTGAGTTCTGTAACCGATCTGAAGGGCCTCATACCCGTCAGTTTCCACAGTCTTAACCTGTGTAACCGGATTCGGCTGGGCTTCAAGCACAGTTACAGGAACAGCTTGTCCGTTCTCCCCGAAAATACGGGTCATCCCTATCTTACGAGCCATTAGTCCGCTCATAGATCACTTCCCATCGCTGAAGTCCCTTTATCGGCGGAGGGACGAGCGTTATTTGCTTCGCTTACCGGGCAACCGCCATCGTCCGGTAATGCGGTGTTTCTCTTAATCCGGCAGTGCCGGATCAGTTAGAAGAAAACAGTGAATTTAGATTTCGTTCATTTCTACATCCACTCCTGCGGGCACATCCTGTGACCGAAGAGCGGCTGCGGTTTCTTCATTCGGGTCCTTAATATCAATCAGTCGCGAATGCACTTTCATCTCGAACTGCTCCCGCGATTTCTTGTTCACATGAGGACTTCTCAATACCGTTACGATCGACCTCTTCGTTGGGAGAAGGACCGGCCCTGAAACACTGGCTCCGGTCTTCAAGACGCTTCTGACAATAGCGGAAGCGGAACGATCGAGAAGTCTGTGATCGTAAGCTCTGAGCTTAATCCTCAACCTGGTAGCCTTCAATACTATACTCCTGTCTCAATTTATCACCGGCTTCAAGCTGAATCCGGTGATACCCATCTGCTTTAGCAGACCCCGTGTGATATTCTCAGCAATTCGGGCATAATCATGGAACTGCATAGAAAACCCCGCACGACCCTGTGTTAACGAACGTAGGGCGCTACTATAACCAAAAAGCTCCGCAAGGGGAACCCTTGCTTTTATTGACTGGACCTCCCCCATGGGTTCCATGCTCAGAACATTGCCCCTGCGGGCGTTTACATCACCAATAACCTCTCCTACGTAATCTGAGGGACAGATTATATCCAGACGCATGACCGGTTCCTTCAGAACAGGTCTGCCATTTCTCATACATTCCCTTAAGGCCATGGCACCCGCATAGGCGTAACCTGTTTCCGATGAATCAGTTTCGTGGAGTTCAGCTTCAAGGAGTTCAATTCTGATTCCATCTACCTGATAACCGGCCAGGGGACCTGCTCCCACTGAACCCTTGACCCCTCTTTCTATAGCTTCCGCAAAATGATCCGGGAAGTCCCTGTTTTTCAGTAAGTTCACAAACTCGATTCCTGAATCGACCGGTTCCGCCCTTATAAAAGCATTCCCGAAGTGACCTCTACCCTGAATGGACTTTCTAAAATCACCTCTGCCCTCTGTTCTGCAGGAAATACTCTCCCTGTAGGATACCTGTGGCTTACCGGTTCTTACTTTTACACCTTTCTCCCGCTGTATCCTGCTGGCAATTATCTCAAGGTGCAGTTCTCCCATTCCTTTGATGAGGGTCTGTCCTGATTCCTCATCGATACCGACTCTGAAACTGGGATCTTCACTGACCAGGGATGCCAGGGCATCATCAAGTGTTTTGTCATCGGAAGTACTCATGGGTTCTATTGCCATCTGTATTACAGGTTCAGGGAATTCTATGGATTCAAGCATCAGCGGAGCTTCAGGGAATGTCAGTGTATCGCCCGTTGCCACATCCTTAAGTCCGGCAGCGGCAATATCCCCCGCCATTACGCTGTCAAGATGGGTTCGCTTGTTAGCATGCATCCTCACAAGCCTGGTGAGCCTGTCCTTGTTATCGGTTCTGTTATTTAGAACATGCTGGCCATCTGAAATCCTGCCCGAATAAACCCTCATGAAAGCCAGTCTTCCCAGATGGGGATCACATTGTACCTTGAATACCAGTGCTGAGAAAGGCTCATCGACACTGCGTTTAATCAAAACCGATGAACCGTCTTTCAGGTGACCGGATACGGGAGGAAGTTCCGATGGTGATGGCAGCCAGTCTATTATGGCGTTCATAATATGCTGTATCCCGATATTTTTCAGTGCTGCTCCGCATAGTACTGGAACAATATCACCTTCTATCGTTCCCTTGCGAATGAGCTGTCTGACCTTTTCCGGGGAAAGTCTACCTGTGAAATACTCCTCCATAGCGGATTCTTCAAGCATTGCCGCGGACTCCCATAGAACTTCTCTTGCGGCACTGTACTCTTCTGTGTATTCATCCGGAATATCTTCAAGTGTGAACTTAGAACCCTGGGAAGCTTCATCGAAGTATACAGCATGCCCTTCGATCACATCTATTATTCCGCAGAAGGTGCTTCCGCTCCCTATGGGCAGTATAACAGACAGTGGTTTGGCTCCCAGCATATCGCGTATCATATCCAGAACGCGCGGATAATCCGCTCCCTGACGGTCCATCTTATTGACGAAAGCTATCCTGGGAACGTTGTACTTATCAGCCTGGTGCCAGACTGTCTCAGACTGCGGTTCAACTCCACCCACAGCGCAGAATACCGCAACAGCACCATCCAGAACCCTCAGGCTTCTTTCCACCTCAGCGGTGAAATCAACATGACCCGGTGTATCTATGACATTAACCTGATATGAATTCCACATATAGGTAGTAGCGGCTGACTGGATGGTTATACCCCTTTCTTTTTCCTGGGGCATCCAGTCCATGGCAGATGTACCATGATCGACGTCACCGAGACGGTGTACCCTCCCTGAATAGAAGAGAATCCGCTCGGTGGTGGTGGTCTTCCCGGCATCGATATGCGCCATAATGCCGATATTCCGTACATTGTCTGTTCGGGAGCTGCTCATGATAAGCGATTTCCTCCAGTTATACAATCAAGTCGTATCGGTGCTGGAGGAAACTGAAAAGCAGTTTACCTACCAGCGATAATGGGCGAAGGCCTTGTTAGCTTCCGCCATTCTATGCGTATCTTCCTTTTTCTTAAGGCTGCCGGAGTTTTCGCCTCTTGCCGCATCCATAATCTCCCCTGCCAGCCTGTCAGCCATACCCCTGCCACTGCGGGCTTTGGCGTACTGGATAATCCAGCGCATCGCAAGCGAATCACGTTCCTGTGGTTTTACTTCCAATGGAACCTGGTATGTGGACCCGCCGACCCGACGGGATTTCACCTTAAGCTGCGGTCGTACATTTCCCATTGCCCTGTTGAATACAGTTACAGGATCCTGTCCGGTTTTTTCGGTAATAATATCCATTGCACCATAGAATATT
>JAIOSX010000098.1 GCA_021107345.1 Candidatus Aegiribacteria sp. | reverse complement strand
TCTACTTATCTCTCTGCCGGTGATGTTCGCACCGGAAGCATAACGGAAACGGAGCGCCCGAGAATGATAAAAGTCACCTTTCTTCTGCCTATGATTATTTCAGCCCTTTTCGCACAAACCGATTCCCTCTCCCTTGATCTTTCGGGATGGGTGAGAGTGGCAATGGAGAATTCACCGAACATAGCGATCTCATCAGCCGATCTATTGTCCAGCTCCGCATCACTTACATCTTCAGAATCCTTTCTCTGGCCAAGGCTGAGTTTCAGCTCGTCCGCCAGCCATTCATGGAGTTCTATACCTGACGTATCAGGTGGTTATACGGATACTGACAATGCATCATGGTCAATGTCCGCCAGTATCTCACAGGGACATCTGACATCCGGTGGAAGCAGCTGGATGCGTTTATACGGAAGCAGGCATTCACTTGATGCTTCCAGGATCGATATGGATCAGGCTAGACTCGATCTGACTATGGATGTTGTTGAGGCATATTACGGAGTGATAGAGGATGATCAGCTGCTGATCTCGCAGAGAAGAGCCCTGGACAGAAGTACAGAACAGCTCAGGAGAACAGAGGCTCTCTATGAAATAGGAGGAGCAACGAACCTTGAACTCATCCAGGCTGAGGTCCAGCAGAGTACCGATAACCTGACACTTCTTCAGAGGGAGCAGGCGGTCTCCAATTCCTATACTATTCTCTATCAGATTGCCGGTGTGATCGGTACCGAATACAGAGTAAACACAAATGCTGTGCTGCAGCCTGTTTCAATCTCTACTGCAATGAATTACAGTCTGGATATGTCAGGTAATAATGCAATTGCTTCTTCAACAGAGAGAATCAGAGCGATCGAGTATAGTTACGAAGCGAATAAGCGCGCGTACTGGCCATCACTTAGTGCAGCGGGGAGCTGGAACTGGAGTAATGATGAACTTGATTTCGAGGATTTCTCCAACAGAGACACCTGGCAGGCATCCATTACACTCAGCTGGACCCTCTTTGATGGATTCAGCCGCGAAAGTATTATTCAGTCCTCCAGGGCTTCAGTATTGAGACAACAGGCATCCCATGAAGCCCTTTTGAACTCTATTAAAAGTTCAATACTGACTGCTCAGAATAACCTTATAAGTTCCATACGGACCTGGGAACTTTCTCTTGAAGTACTGAATCAGGCTAACGAGAAGCTCAGACTTTCTCAGATGAGTTACGACCTGGGAAGCATTCCTCTTCTTGATCTGCTTGATGCGCAGTCGAACGTAACGCAGGCCGAGGCATCGGTTGAATCTTCCCGGACATCATGCCTGATTGCTGAAGCGAGATTGCTGGTTCTACTCGGGCGGACACCCAGGATTGGTGAATAGGTAAAAACGCGGGGGTTGCGTTTACCTCATATTGTTATATAGAATTTCGATGGTTGTTTCTAGGAGTGTGTTTGATAATGTACATTGAGCAGAAGATTCTCACAGCTGAGATAGAATGCTCGGAGATTTGAGGAGAATACTGGATGTATTTGACGATAATATGCGAGTATTGTAGCCGGCTGTGTGGGTTTTATGCCAATGTTTCATTGTCGGACAGGCTCCTAGGAGGCTTTGGTAGTATTCTCGTTATATGATAAGAGCAAATCGGATGAATAATGGTACAGGAGTCTCTTCACATTCCCGCGGATGGGTAAGGATCAGCTGGACTCCGGATTCAGGTATATTACTGGTTTCAGGTGACAGTGAAGGTCTCCTGGGAGTAAGCGCTCGAAGGCTTATTAATTCAGCTGAACCCCTTAGCCTCCTTCCTACTGAACTGGCAACCATTCTGGCCGGCGGAATGCCGGATATTCCTGTCCATCTTTCGACATCTTCCCTTACCGGGTCAGTCAGTACCATTTCAGATCAGGTTGAGATAATACTTTTCGGTATTCCCGGATTCCAGAGCCGGAGCAATATCATGCTTGACGAACTCGGTGCGGGTATCGTGGGAACTGACAGGACAGGCAGCATCACACTCTGGAACAAAGCCATGTCCAGCATATTCAGGATCCCACAGAAGCATGTAATAGGCAAGAACATACAGGATGTTCTTGTATCTCCAGTTCTGTATTCATGGGAAAATGTCATAAAGATGGTTCTGGACGGCAAACAGATAAAGGTGGTCTGCCGCCCCGATGCTCAGCGTCGGGTTGAGTGTACATTTACTCCTGGCAGCAGCGGTATGGTAGGAACCTGTTTTGATACGACCGAGAGTTTTCAGGCTGAGAATCGCCTCAGAAGGAGCAGAAAGATGAATCAGGCCTATTTTCATTCAGTGAGCACAGGTCTGGTTCTATTCGATAAGGATTACAGGATTCTGGTAGCCAACAGAGCTTTTGGCCGTATGTTCGGGCTGGTGGAAAACCTTCTTGGCATCCACCTTCATGAGATTTTGCCCAGTGAAAGTTATGAGATTATCGAAGACCAGTCCAGGCCATTCTTTTCAAACCAATCACAGGAGAAAGAGGATGCCAGAACTGCCAGATTTGACCTTCCAGAAAAAACAAGAAGGATAATTCTTCAGAATGTTCATCCAATTCTGGAGGATTCCGGGGAAATATTCTATTCGGTTGGGATATTCGAGGATATTTCCGAAATCACGGTAATTAACGAGAATTACAAAAACTTCCTGCAAATGGTAAGGAAAGCAAACAAACTGGCCGCTACTCTCCTTTCCGGTAGAACTTTCAGTACTGCTGAAATAGCTGAGAAATTGCGTGATTGCATAGATGCTGATGCTGTAGCAATCTATCTGTCCGACCCACTCTCGGACAGCAGGCTTGCAGGCTGCACATCCGGCTGGTCGAATGATATACCCGAAGTCTTCTTGGAATTGAGGCTTGCTCCGGTACTGGTGGAATCAGATACCGGGTACAGACTCACCGGGGATGATCTGGGAGCTCTGGATTCCTGCTTCAACAGCTGTCTTGTTTTTCCTCTTGAATCGGAAAGAAAGACCTTCGGATATATTATTGTAGCTGACACGAGAAATGATCTATCAACTGAGGTATTTATTCTTGCTGATATCTCAGCCAGGATAGTCAGAACATATCTAAGCACCAGCGAGTACGAGACTGAAATAGAGCATCTTGATCTTCTGATCAGCAGACAAAGTAAGCTTGCCGGAGCCGTGATAGATTCACTTGATGTGCCTGTTGCCATTTTCAGTATTGACTGGTCGGTTATTCATTGGAATAAACCCATGGAGGAACTGACCGGTGTTTCCTATGATCTTGCCACAGGCAGATCTGAACTTGCTGCCAGTATTCTTTTCAATGGTATAGGAGGGATCAGCGCAGCTCAGAGATTTATAAGGAACGGAGCTTCCGAATTCCCCGAATCCTGGGAAGTCGAGAATCAGGATGAAGAAACTACCAGGTGTACATGGCGCCTGCTTAGAACAGAATCAGTCGAGGGTAGAAATCTTGAACCGGTTATAATCGTGGCCGGCATTCAATCCGATGATGTCTTCAGTATCAATGCAGCCAAAAAGGCAGCCGAGACGTATTCCGCTCTGAGCCGGGGTACATCGGCTCTGTTATCAGCCTCGGACCGGATCAGGGTTAAGGAGGCGGCGGCAGCTGCAATGCTTGAAATCTCCGGAGCATCCAGGGTTACGCTTAAGATCCGGGGAATCAACCCTGCTACACGAACATCATACGATCAGAAAACAGATGCGGTTGCTTCACACCAGTGGACAATTCCACTGGAAACCGATACAGAAATAATCGGGGAATGCCTGTTTCATGGTGGAAGAGAATATTCCATCTTAAAGGATTTTGCCCGTAATGTCGCAAGAACCTGTGTAGAACTTGAGAAGTCAGCTATAGGAAGACGATTAGCGTTTCTCTCGGAGAGGGCAGCCGGCAAGTTTCTTATTAGCAACAGCAGCGGAAGGGTACTCCTGTCCACCTGGATGGATGTAACCGACGGAGTCGTTTCCAACCGGACAGTCTACGATATGTTTTCGGGTACCGAGTGGTCGTATCTTGATGCATCGATTTCAGGTATCCTGAAAAAAGGCAGGCTGAACATGAAGCTCAAGACCGAGAGCGGTGAGTATATACAAATGGTTGCCGTAGCGCTTGACGGGCATGTTGGGGAACCACTGATCATATGGTGGCCGGTTTCCGACCAGTCATATCTAATGCATCTCAAGCAGACGAAATCGGCTGATGATTCGTGGTACGCATTGAGAGATATGCTGGACAGCCTCCTGGAATCTATCAGCAGAGGCTTCATTCGCGTGAAGGAGGTTCTTAATCCCGATCACCCTGTAGCGGCGGTTCTGACTACCGCGAAGTACGCCTTTGAGGGCATGAACAAGGGCTACCTCTTCCTTCGACTGATCCAGATGTCTTTGAATACAATTCCTGACAGGGTCAATACTGAACTCTATCTTGATAAGGTTATTTCCTCCTTTATTGAAGCCGGTATGCTTTCTCCTGA
>JAIOSX010000072.1 GCA_021107345.1 Candidatus Aegiribacteria sp. | reverse complement strand
TGATGCTGTCCTTATGGACATCGAGACCCACATAGCGTATTAACATCACGGACCACCCTTTCGGTAAGAAGTTTCCAATAAGGGTAAGTTACCCTATCGGAGGTGGTGGTCCAACCATTATGTCTAGAAAATAAAGTACATCAGTCCCGCATGTATACCTGCCGGTCCCTGTTTCAATTCAGTGTAGTACAGTTCATCCGGTTCAGCATTCCTGACATTCCCTGAGTACTCACGCACGGTCCAGCTGTCAGCAGCATTACCCAGAACACCTGAGACCCCGAACTGAAATCCGAGGTGTCCCGAAAAGAGGTATTCCATTGTAGCATCGACCACAGCAGCAACCGAAACAGCCGTTGCACTGGATGCCAGAAGGTCTGATCTTACATCCTGCATAAGAAATGCCAGTTCACCACCTGCTGCGAGTCTCAGTCCAAGAGACGGGCTGCTGAGGGGAATCCTCGTCCCCACCTGTAGATCGATGCCGATCAAGGATGAACGTTCAAGCCCTCCTGCAGTTACGCCGCCTCCAAAAGAAAGCCCCCATTTCGCAGTCTCAATACCGATCCTGATATTATTACTCCACTCCGCAGTGTCATTCTCAAGACCCGCTCCAGGCTCAACGGACATCATGTATCCACAGTACTCAAGAAACAGGATGGCGGGAACCGACTGTTCTACTGCGGTTACATATCCTCCATCAATCAGCCGACCGGAAATAAGCCTTGCTGTTGACTGACTGCTTTGAGCCTCCATTATCTGAAGGAGCCCTCTGCTTCTAAGCTGCTGGTATTCAGTGATACTAGTCGGTATTCCTGTGGATGAAGCGACTACAGCCATGACTGTACCTTTACTTATTCCCTGATTCATTCCAAGGGGAATTGTAAATACTTCACTGTCCGAAGCTGTAAAGGATACCTCTATCGGGAATAGTTCCAGCATAGATCTTGAAGCAAGCTCTTCGGCCGACAGAATAGCGAGCCTGTACTGGTCAGGAGAGTAAGGGAGGGTTTCCTCTCTTGAAACTGTGTTCCTTATTGTTCCGATGAGAGTCCCTGCTCCTGAATAGAATCGTCCGAGAACATCAACGGAAACGGTTCTGTAGGTTACCAGTGAATCGTTCTGGAATACCGTTCTATCGTTTTCTTCAGGATAAAGGATTTCTATGGCAAGGAAGACATCAATAGCATTCTCTGAAGCAAGGGCTCGAAGTGAACTGAGCAGAGAATCGGGAGATGCGTCCAGGAATGAATCGTCTCCCAGTTCAACCACCTGAAATCTCCCACTTTCCACGAATTCTTCCATGATTATGCCTATAATGACACTGTCAGGGGCAAAATCATCAAAATCGATAGAAACAACAGCAAGTCTGGGAAAAGCAGCCGAAATGGTTCCTGTAATTAAAAAAGAAAAAATGGTAAATTTGACAAATCGCATCCTGACTCTCCCTACTCGATGGTTTGCGCTGGAACAGTACTACTTTCCACAATCAGTTGCTGAATATCAGCAAGTGGAATTACCAGCACGGTATCCCTGTATATAAATGAAATATAATCACTCCAGCCGGAAAAGAGTGAATCAAGAAGCAATACGGTACTGCTGTCAGGTTGACCATCGGCATCGAACACAAGTTCAACATAGATATCTCCCTTACAAACACCCATATCATTGTCTGATGTTTCATTGAAGCGGGAGTGATACTCATAGTATTGGTGAAATGCCCTGTTGTCCTGCGATTCCTCACAGGGCGATACAGATAAATCGACAGTTTGAGCGGTCGCAAGTCCTGTTGTGTCGGTATCAAGCGTACAAGTAATTTCACAGGTCTCATCAATCATATCTCCATGACAGATGTCTTCAACCGCATCATCACCGGACACGGTTCCAAAAGCTAATTCAGATTCTCCGCATTCCTCCACGTATCCTGGAAATCCCGCACCTCCACTGCCTCCCGAGGTGCTCCCGGTTACTGCACCGCCGACAATATTCTCCTGATCACTTTCCTGAGCAAAGTCGCCTGCACCTCTCAGATGTTCCCCTGCCCCCTCTCCATCCACAGCAGACTGCGGCATTTCGAGTACTCCGTCAGCAATACTGATATCTTCCGCTTCACAGGCAGTTTCTGTTGAGACCCATCCGGTTGAAATATCACTGTCAGGGGGAACGGTAACTGTTGTACCTTCTAGAACCGTCTCATAATCAGGTACGTCAATGTCAGAAAGGGTTGATTCATCCCGCATATTTTCGAATCGCAGGGTATAAGACACATAATCAATCCTGCCTTCTCTCAAAAACTCGGTGTCCCTGCCCTTGAATGGCTCATTATTCATAATGAGTTTGACCCCGAGAAGTACAGCGATGATACCTGCAGCAGCTGGAACGAAGAATTTCCAGCGCGAGGGACGGTTCATCCTTCTATAAATAATCCACTCCATACTGCGGAATTTGTCGTCTTTCGGAGTTACGAAACTATCTCTCCATGATGCTTCCAGCTTTCTCTGGGAACCGATCAGATCTCTGCACCTGCTGCAGGATTTCACATGCTCGGAGACTTCCTTCAGCTTCTCTCCCGTCAGCTCGCTGTCAAGCAGCATCATCAGAGTATTAAAATCAGGGCAGTTCATTCCCATTCCTCAAGCATAGGTCCCAGCTCTTCCCTTATTTTCATCCTTGCGCGGTTGAGCCTGGACATCACGGTTCCCATGGCTATATCAAGGCTCTCGGCGATCTCCGAGTAGCTGAGCTGCTGATCAATCCTTAACACGAAAACAGCTTTCAATGATGGAGTAAGTTTAGCCACAGCTCTGCTTACTGCACCAAGCAGTTGCTCATCTGAAGCTAAATCAGCCACGTTATCTTCGATCACCTGCTGTCCCTCCGCACTGTAAGCTTCTTCGAAATGCACTTCGTGCCTTCTGCTCTTTTTCTTTGCGTAGTTAATAGCAAGGTTCGTTGTGATCCTGTAGATCCAGGTGAAAAAGCGGTACTGTGTGTCGTATCTATCCATTGCCTGCATGGCTCTGATAAACGCGTCCTGAGTAATATCCCATGCTTCATCATCGCTTCCGCACATCCGTCTTGCCACTCTGAATACCCGGTTCTCGTATTTCCTGAACAGTTCTCCGAAAGCATTTCTGTCTCCATTCTTCGCGGCTCTGAGCAGTTGGATGTCAGGATTCTCCTCTTCTCCTGCCATCATAAGTAATACACTCAGAAGCATCTCTTATTCCCTTTCA
>JAIOSX010000228.1 GCA_021107345.1 Candidatus Aegiribacteria sp. | reverse complement strand
GGAAAAGGTTCATCGGAGGGAGACCATGAAAGTGCCGTAATAGTGCCACCTGTAAGCATAGACGCTGATGTGAAAATTACTTCTTCAATAGTAGGTCCTTACGTATCCATCGCTTCAGGTTCGGAAATAAGAGGTTCCATAGTCAGAAACACCATAGTCGGCTGTGGGACACGCCTGCGGAATGTACATATCAGCGATTCCATAATTGGTAACGAGGCGGACATATCCGGTACGGCTGTCAGTATCAACGCAGGCAGCTCGTGCAGAATTGAAATATAAGAACACTGATTTTGCGACCTCTCCCGCGACAGCCGTAATCTACGCTGATTCTCTTTCCAATAAGGGCGGTACAGGCATTTACCTGAAGAGACTTCTTGAAGGTTTCTGTCAGTGTGATGCCAAAGTCACCGCGGCCGTGGGCCGGAAAATGATGACTCCATCTGAAGCACTGTCATATCCGAAATTCGCAGGAAGCATCCGTAAAGTTATCAATGAAAACATTCTCCTGCCTTACGTTACGTCATCTCTTTCTCCATCGATCGTTCATCTTCCCGCATTTTCCGGCAGGACGCCTCCCGGTATTCCCTGCGCGGTTACTCTTCATGACCTTGCATTCTGCAGGAATCCTTCATGGTTTTCATTACTGAGATCCATCTATTACCGCCTTCATTTCAGAACGGTCGCGAGAAAAGCAGATGTGGTTATTGTTGACAGCGAATCAACTGCTGATGAAGCCCGTAAGTTTCTTGGAATTGAAAAGAACAGAATAAGGAGAGTCTACCTTTCAACTGACTCATTCATGGCCGACCCCGGTGTTTTCAGGAATAGTTTCTCTTTGCAGGGAAGATATATCGTATATGCGGGCACTATTGAACCGAGAAAGAACATTTCAGCACTGCTTGATTCCTGGAAGACTGTGAACAGAGCCCATACCGATCTGTGCCTTGTAATAGCGGGAAGATGGGGCTGGGGGCCAGAGGCACTAAGGAGAAAGCTGCTTGATACCGAAGGTGTTCTTCCGACCGGCCCCCTTTCGGAAACCATGCTCAGAAGTTGCATTTCAGGAGCTGAACTTCTTGTCTACCCATCGCTTTACGAGGGTTTTGGGCTGCCCCCCCTTGAAGCGGCTTCAGCTGGAGTTCCTTCTGTGGTTACTCCTGCATCTGCGCTTAAGGAGATCTATTCAGGCATTTCGATCATGGCTGAAGGGTTTGATCCCGCTTCCATTTCTGAATCCATCCTTGATTCCCTTGACACTGAACATGACACTGCGGCACTTCTGGACTTCGCATCGGAATTCTCAACTGAACTCATGGCCAAAGAGGTACTGAAGGTGTATGAAGAGTTCGGAACATGAGAATCCTGCAGGTTTACAAAGACATCCATCCATTCGTGCGGGGCGGGATTGAAAGATATATTCACGATCTCTCCAGCCATCTCTCCGGAATGGGACATGAGGTTACTGTTCTTGTGGCAGGCAGCGGAGGTTCTTCCGAGAAGGTTTCAGGATTCAATGTCATAGAGTACCCCTGTATGTGCAGAATTCTCTCAAATCCGATATCTCCGCGTCTGTGCAGAATCCTGAAAACGATTCCTGCGGATATTCTGCACTTTCATCTTCCTCTTCCTTCAGCTGTTGCGGCATGGATGTTATCCAGACGTGATACTCCTTACGTGGTAACTTACCACAGTGATATAGTCAGGCAGGCGTTTTTGCTTCCTCTGTACGGTCCGCTTCTAAGAAAGTTCTTAAAAGGTGCTTTCAGAGTAATCGCCACATCGCCCGTATACCGCGAGACATCGATCTATCTGTCTGATCTTGAAAACATCGATGTAATACCTATCGGTTCGGATCTCGATGTGTTCAGACCACCCGATACCGTGCAGAAGGGAGAATATGTCCTGTTTGTAGGAAGGTTCCGGATGTACAAAGGTATCGAAGTTCTTCTGGATGCATGGAACGAATTCCCTGAACGGAGACTTCTTATGGTCGGTGGAGGTCCGCTGGAGAACAAGGTACGCAGGAGAATTCTGGAGGAGAACCTCAACATTGAAGTTGTGAGCAACCCCTCTGACCAGGAACTTATTGAACTCTATCAGCAGGCCAGTTGTCTAGTTCTGCCGTCGACCCTGAGAAGTGAAGCCTTCGGCATGGTCCAGACCGAAGCGATGGCATGCGGTATTCCCGTAATAAGTACAGCACTTCCAACGGGAGTTCCCTGGGTAAACGCTGACAGTGTCTCCGGTCTTGTAATCCCTCCGGGTGATCCTGCTGCACTTGCTGCTGCTGTGAGAGAACTTGATGATCCTCACCTTCATTCCTTCCTTGCAGCAGGAGCTCTTGAGAGGGTGGAGCGAAGCTTCAATGCAGCGAAGCTATTCACGCGGGTGGAATCACTTCTCGAAGAAGCAGCAAATGCGAAAACTACCTGAAGAGATGGAAAACCGGGTTAGAATTGAAGTGCTTCTTGTAATACTGGCAACAGGAGCCGGCGTTATAGAGAGCCTGATCCCCAGCCCCATTCCTTTCATCAAGCCGGGGCTGGCAAATGTAGTTACCGTTGCCGCAATTGTAAAATACGGTTTATGGACAGGTCTCCGAATAAATATCCTCAGATCAACAGGCGCGGCTTTATTCATCGGGACACTTGCAACACCCACATATCTCCTTTCACTTTCGGGGGGAATCGCTTCAGCCCTGGTAATGGGGATTATTAGAAGGATATTTTCTGTTACGGGGATGTCTATTTCCGGAAGCCTGGCAAGTTTGTTTATCCAGCTGCTGACAGCTTCCATACTGCTTCCGGGACTTCCTTTTGAAAGTCTTCTGATTCCCATTTCAATATGGGGTACCCTTTCAGGAACTATTACAGGTATTGTAGCTATTGTAATATTAAGGAGAGGTTTTCCCTGGATTCATAATTCAGGGGTTGATTCAACATGTTTGCCAGAATAGATTATAGTTGCTGGAGGAGATTTGCTTCACAATCGTTCGACTGCATTCTGGATAACCATCTCATTCTTCGGAATGATGACAGGTACCATATTTGGAGAAGCAATAGCAGTTCTTCTCCCTGAATCATCCACAGCACTGCGGTCGTTTTTCGCAGGAGCACTGGAGTTTTCAGTAGGGCCGATAGGGTTTGATCTGATCGTGTTCAGGTTCGCTCTCGAGGAGATTGCTTTCAAGCTAAATCTCATGAGTTTTGCTGGAGTTATGTTTGTAGGTTATCTTTATAGATGGTTCTGATTCGGGTACTGCTCAAGGAAGGATATATATGTTTCGTCCAGGCACCGGTGAAATAATACTTATTGTTGTTGTTCTTCTACTCCTTTTCGGTGCAAAAAGAATTCCTGATCTGGCAAGATCTGTGGGACAGGCGCTCCATATGTTCAGAAAGGGAATGAAAGAAGATTTTTCGGATATTGAGAACGATGAAAAGGATTCTGGAAACGGGGAAAATACGGATGGCAACAGTTAGCTACAGCTCAAGAGAAATAGATTGTAAACTGGTATACGCCGGTCCCGGATTATCCGGTAAAACAACAAACGTCAAGTTCATTCACAGTCAGATACCTTCCAGTGATCGTGGAAAACTTATTTCTTTAGCTACAGGTAATGAACGCACCCTGTTTTTTGATTTCCTTCCCATAAACACAGGCACGATTTACGGATTCAAAGTAAGACTCCATCTTTACAGTGTACCAGGACAGGCGATGTATACGGACAGCCGTCAGCTGATTCTTCAGGGTGTTGATGGTATTATCTTCGTTGCCGATTCACAGAGAGCCAGAATGGATGCAAACATAGCAAGCCTTCGCGATCTGAAGGATAACCTCAGAGGTACGAAGCGAAAGGGACTCAGCCTTATACTCCAGACCAACAAGCGGGATCTCCCTGATATTCTTCCTACTGATGTTATAAGAAAGCGTCTCGGACTTGAAAGAGTCCCGTGTATCGAATCCATTGCCACGGATGGCACAGGTGTGTTCGAAACCCTCAGGAAAGCAAGTCGCACCGTTATGCGTAGACTCCACCGGCAGTTCTCTCTAGCCCTTGACCAGAAGCGAGGCTGAATTGAACCATAACAGAATGGTTGACCTTCTTCTTGTAAGACTTACCAGAGAAGATGAAAAGAAAAAAGTAATAGACCTGCTCATGAGTGAACTCGGAATGTCCAGAGAAGAGGCAAGGGACAAAGTCGATAACTCCCCCAATATTCTCAGTGAGGGTATGGAAATGGAGCAGGGAAGAATACTTCAGGACAGGATGTATCCATTCGTAGACCTGCTCCCGAAGCATATTAAAGCGAATCCCGTCGATTCCACTCTGAAAGACAGCGAATCTGAAGAATCGTCTTACGAACTGATTACCGATGATGATATCCATCCAGTGGAAGATGAGGATACAGAACAGCATTCTGATACCGGGGAATCAGGCGATATCTACTATGCCTCGAGCTCCGTAGCTGAAGAGGAACACTCGCACAAGGCGTTTGATGAGAAAGATGACGATTCTCTCATTATCACCTCAGCTTCCGAGGAGATGCTCAGCGTTGATCGGTGCCATATCTGCGGCAGGACTCCAGTAGGTGACCAGAAACTTGCTCCCTGTCAAACATGCGGAGAGCTGACATGCTCAGACTGTTATAACAGAAAATACCATGTTTGCGAAAAGTGCGTATCTGCGGGAAAGGCCGTGGATCGGCCTCTGGATTCTGTACCCGAAACCAGAAAAGAAATCCATGAGGAAAAACCCGCTGAAAAAACGGTGAGTGATTCGTCAAAAAGGAAATACAGATCTGCAAGAACCAGGAAACGCCCCGATACTTCGCTTCAGGCTATTATTCTGCTATGTCTGATTCTGGTTGCAGCCTTCGTGATAATCGATCCCATGAATCTCCTGACTTCCACGGATATCGACACGGGAGACATAACATACGATCCCGTAGTAATCCCCGATCAGTCCGATACAACCCTTGTTACGGAACCTGATACAACTGTTACCCCTGACGATTCGCTGCCGGCGGATTCCACAGTATTCATCAGATATGTTTCACTTACGGAAGTATCCCTGCCTGATTCCATTGAAATCGCTGAGGAATATTCACTGCCCAGGACTCTTACTTACTCATCTATTCCAGGTATAGAAGTTCAGACGGATTCCCTGCTCATAATTGCGGAATTCCTTGGTCAGCTGTCATACGTTTACTCCATTGAGTTCGACGCTGTTTCGTTTATCCGGACAGATGACGGATTCGACATTCTTCTAATGTCCATAATCCACCCTGAACCGGCGGAGAAAAGAGCAGCTATGCTGGGTTGTCTCGGAACAATGCTCGATTCAACAACAGTTGATCAGATGGTTCTGTACTACAGAGAAAACCAGTATTACGATCCGAACATGTTCTCATTCACAGCTGACAGTTTTGCTGTTCTTTCTATATCCAACAGTCCGAACTTCCTTCAAAGGAAACAGGCGGTTTTGCCGGAAACAACGGAGCTTATCACAGGTAGAATTCTAGAGTGGATGACAGATCTGAACTGATCATGTACCCTTTCGGAAATTTCTCCGATAAGGTAATATTCCCGGAAAATATGAAGTAATGAAAGACGTATGAGTAAGAAGAAGAACCTTGTAATTATTGAATCACCTGCAAAGGCCAGAAGTCTTCGAGGCTACCTTGGTGACGACTATGAGATAATAGCTTCAAACGGCCATGTAAGAGATCTTCCTAAGAACTATCTGGGAATTGATGAGGCTGACGACTTCAAGCCCTCCTATACGATATTGCCGGAGAAAAGAAAAACCGTAGCCCGGCTCAAGAAGACAGCAAAGGGATACTCCAGGATATTTCTCGCTGCTGACCCTGACCGGGAGGGAGAAGCTATCTGCTGGCACCTGTCACAGATACTGGAAAGCAAAGACGTAGTATTCAGCAGGCTTAGATTCAACGCTATCACGAAAGATACCATTCTAAAATCTCTTAAAAAACCAAGTCCCATAGACATGCAGCTCGTGGACGCTCAGCAGGCAAGACGGGTTATGGATAGGCTTGTGGGTTACAAGATTTCATCATGGCTCCAGAGGATAATGGGGAAGGGCAAGAGTGCCGGAAGAGTTCAATCTGTAGCTCTCCGGATGATACAGGAGCGCGAGGATATTATAGACAGCTTCGAACCGGTTGAATACTGGCTGATCCACGCAGACTATACCCAGGGAGACAATACCTTCACTGCTTCACTTTGCAGGATCGATGAAAAATCTTCAGGAAAACCCGGAAAGTATCCGGCTTGCGAAGAAGATGCAGAAAGCATCATCGAAAGGATAAAGAAAACAGGTATAAACTGGGAAATATCGCAGGTCATGCACAGAGACAAATCCGTGCAGCCTCCTCCACCATTTATCACCAGCACACTTCAGCAAACCGCGTCAAACAGGCTCTCCTTTTCTCCATCGAGAACCATGTCGATTGCCCAGCAGCTTTACGAGGGTATATCCTTTGGCAGTAATGAAAGAAAAGGTTTAATTACATACATGCGTACTGATTCAGTAAGGGTGAATCCTGAAAGTCTGAAGAGCTGCAGGGAATACCTGGCGGAAAAGTACGGTTCGGATGCACTGCCTGCGAAAGCACGAAGGTACAGAAGTTCAAAGGGTTCACAGGATGCTCATGAAGCCATAAGGCCCGTGGATATCCACCTTACTCCTGAAAAGCTTGAATCTATCCTTACGCCTTCTCAGCTTTCATTATACAGGCTTATCTTCCGTCGCTTCGCTGCTACTCAGCTTAATGACGCAATAATCAGCAACACTACGATAACTGTATCCGGCGCAGGACTTGAATTCAGTGCAATAGGGGAGACACTCCTGAAGCGCGGGTTCTCTATAATCGATCCATCATTCATCAAGACAAAAAATCCGCTGCCGGAACTGATGAAGGGAAAGGTTCTTCTTAAAACCTTCAATAAGGAACAGAAATTCACATCGCCACCACCGAGATTCTCGGAAGCAAGACTTGTAGCTGAAATGAAGAAGGTCGGTATAGGAAGGCCCTCAACATACGTAAGCACAATTAAAACACTCAAGACAAGAGAATATGTGGAAAAAGATGGAAAAGTCCTCAGGCCTACCGAGCTTGGAACCACCACCATACGTTTACTGGTCAGGATGTTTCCCCACATTTTCAAGATAGATTTCACCGCGCGAATGGAAGAACTCCTCGATTCTGTCGCGAAGGGTACTGAAAGCTATTCTTGTGTTCTGAAGCAGCTGAGCCTTCCACTTGAATCCTCCTTGAAAATGGCAATGAAGAAGACTGACAGTTTCAGAAATGAACTTCAGGAGAAAACGGGAGAGACATGTCCTGAATGCGGTGCCCCTATTGTTATTCGATGGGGCAGATATGGAAAATTCAAAGCCTGTACATCCTTTCCAAAATGCAGGTATGCAAGATCGGTTGAAGAAGATGATTCGTCGGAATACAAGGGAAGGACATGTCCTGAATGCGGTGGCAGTCTATTACTGAAAACCGGAAGGTATGGAAAATACCTCAGTTGTTCTAACCATCCAAAATGCAAGCATACAGAACCTGTTCCAACAGGCGTTCCGTGCCCTTCGGTGGGATGCAATGGAGAACTTGTTGAGAAAAGGTCCCGCAAAGGAAGGCTTTTCTATGCCTGTAACAGATATCCTGAATGCGAATACGCTGTCTGGAACAGACCGATTGACAAAACCTGTCCGAGGTGTGGTTTCCCTATCCTGGTTGAGAAGAATAAGAAGAAAGGTATCTGGTGTCCCGAATGCAGGAAGAAAATTGTGATCTGATCGAAGATTTCTGTAGAGACCTGCTATACGGCCGGAGATTCTCGGGAAATACTGTAAAGGCCTACAGGGCCGATCTCTATAGATTCAGTAACTGGCAGCATGCAGGCAGTATTCTTGATTCCTTCACAGTAACAGAACTCAGAGGATTCCTGCGACATGAAGCGTCACGGGGTTTGGATTCGAAGTCTCTGGCCAGGGAAGTGTCATCACTCAGGACTTTCGGGAGCTGGCTGCTTGAAACCGAGAGACTGCACTCCAATAATCCGGCAAAACTGATAGCAATGCCTAAAACACCGATCGGCCTGCCCGGATTTCTCAGCGTCCGAGAGGTACTTCAGGTTATCGACAGCTACGACGAATCTACTGTTCTGGGCAGGCGAAACCGTGCTATTGTCGAGCTGCTTTACGGAGCAGGGCTCAGGGCTTCAGAAGCCGCTGCGGTTACGCTTGCCGGGCTGGACCTTCGGACAAAACAGGTAAGAGTCATGGGAAAGGGTAAAAGGGAAAGGATCGTACCACTTCCTGAACTGACCTGCAGATCACTGAAATCATGGATTGACAGCAGAAGCGAGTTTACAGCAGATTCCACTGATGATCCTGAAACAGTTTTTCTGAGTATACGTGGAAGAAAGCTTGACCCCAGAGATATCCGGCGTATTGTTGCATGCGGAGTGAAGAATGCTGCACGGGCAGCTGGAGCATCGCCACATACTTTCCGGCACAGCTTCGCGACTCATCTGCTTGATAATGGAGCCGATCTCAGAGCGGTTCAGGATATGCTGGGGCACGCGAGTCTTTCGACAACTCAGGTGTATACTCACCTGACGATGGAGAGATTGAGAAAAGTATACAGGAAAGCACATCCCAGGGGGGAAGAGTGACTAACAATATAGAAGATATCAAAAGAATCAGAATCGACAGAATCATCTCTGTGATAATTGGGCTTGCAGCTCTGGTGACTTATATCATCACACTTGCTCCAAGCGTAAGTTTCTGGGACAGCGGAGAGTACCTTACATGTTCCTGGACTGCAGGGGTTCCCCACCCGCCCGGTGTTCCTCTATTTGTTCTCCTCGGGAGATTCAGCACCATTTTGTTCTCTTTCCTTCCTGCGATTGCATTGCGGGTCAATCTTCTCTGCGCTGTGGCCGGAGCATCCACACTAGCTATTCTGACCCGTCTGGTTCAGCGCTGGGGGAACAGAATGGGCTTTACACCTGCCTGGTACAGGCCTATGTCCGTTCTTGCAGGCCTTATCGCTGCATTCAGCTATTCTATCTGGCGCAACAACAACGCCACGGAAACGTATGCCACAGCATTGCTGCTGACATTCATAATCATGTGGTCCTTCGACTGCTGGATAGAGAAATACGCTGAGAAGAAACATAAAAAGGGGAAAAAAGATCATGGCGGCTGGGGAGAGGCAAGGTATCTTCTTCTCGTCTCCTACCTGTTGATACTTGCAATTGGAAATCACGGCAGCGTACCCTTCGTTACAGGTCCCCCCATACTGCTTATGTACCTTATTTATGCCTTCAGGAACAAGACGGATATATGGAAACGGTCCTGGTTCATACTTACCATCCTCGGGCTGGTATTTCTGGCTTTCAGCATTCATCTCTATATGCCCATCCGCGCTGTACAGAATCCGGAGATAAACGAAAGGGATACCGCTCACTGGTCCGATTTTGAAAAGGCTTTCACCCGTGAGCAGTACGGCAGTACTTCGATCCTGGACAGAAAGGGTCCATTCATTGACCAGATGAGGCTGTACATGAAGTACCTTTCCTGGCAATCCGGCAGGGTGGATGACGGATGGGACCGCTATCTGGGCGATACAGCCGGTTCCGCCGCATCCATGGTCATGAAAATAATACTTATATTCGGAGCGATCTACGGGCTGGTAGTACTGGGTATCAAGAGGCCCAAACTGCTTCTATATCTCGGATTTCTGTTCCTGATGTCCTCGATTCTCTTCATATTCTTCATACTGAATTTCAAGACCGGGCTCGAGGGCACAACTCTGGGAGAAGTAAGGGAGAGGGATTACTTCTTCGGTGCATCTTTCGCTCTTTTCGCCATATTCTCAGGAATAGGGCTGGTCTCAGTATTCAAGGATTTCCTTTCGGAGAGATCCGGACTGGTCTGGGTTACATTACTTGTGCCTATGGTATCCTTCGGAGTGAATTTCTACAGATGCGAC
>JAIOSX010000180.1 GCA_021107345.1 Candidatus Aegiribacteria sp. | reverse complement strand
GCAAAGCTCATCAGTTACGGTGCAGACACTGTATATCTTGCTGAAGATACTCAGCTTGAACATTTCAGGACCGAGCCATTCTCCAGAATTGCCGAAAGATTGATAATAGAGAAAAAACCTGCCGTTGTGCTTGCTGCTGCCACTACTACGGGTCGAGACCTTATGCCCAGGATAGCCAAGAACCTTAACACCGGGCTTACCGCTGATTGCACCGAGCTTGCTATCGATCCTGAAGCCGGCGGTCTCCTTCAGACAAGACCTGCTTTCGGAGGGAACATCCTGGCTACGATAGTATGTTCGGATACCAGGCCTCAGATGTCGACCGTAAGACCCAGGGTGATGAAAGCCATGGATCCCGATGAAAAAAGAATCGGTACACTTGAGAAAATAGATCTGTCACCAGAAGACCTTGAAAGCAGAACAGAAGTGATGGATTTCAATCCTCTTGATGAGGGTGAAATTGATATTTCCGAGGCAGAGGTGATAGTGTCAGGAGGTAGAGGGCTTAAGAGCCTTGATAATTTTAGTCTTCTGCAGGAGCTTGCAGATCTTCTGGATGGAAGTATCGGAGCAAGCCGCGCTGCTATAGATGCAGGCTGGATTTCATATCCGCACCAGGTTGGACAGACTGGAAAAACCGTACAGCCGAAAACTTATATCGCATGCGGAATATCCGGGGCGGTTCAGCACAGGGTGGGAATGCAGTCATCCGACAGAATCTTTGCCATCAACAAGGACGAGACCGCTCCGATCTTCGAATTCTGTGATATCGGCTTTGTAGGCGATCTCTTTGAAATTATTCCCTTTGTCATAAAGGAAATTAAACGACGGAGAAAGTGACCTGCCTGAATCCGGATATCGATGATCACAGTACGTGAGACCTGCTAATTCAAAAGGATCGGAAACACTTATTAAGATGCAGAATGACAGCAGCAGAACATCGCTTATGGAAACTACCGAGTTTTACCGTTTGTCCGGCCGGGAGACCCTTGAAATCCTCGGATCTTCCGAAAAAGGACTAACCCGGAAGACTGCCGGGAAGATCCGTTCAGATGTTGGTCCCAATGAGATAGTATCAGATGTAACCGTTCCAAAATGGATGATTCTTCTGAAACAGTTCCGGGATCTGCTCGTTCTTGTGCTTATAGCAGCAGGAACCGTTTCAATTGTCATCGGCAGTTACCGCGACGGCGCGATTATGTTCGTAATAGTCATTATTAACGCCATTATCGGTTTCATTCAGGAGTACAAAGCCGGAAAGATACTGGAACGCTTGAAGGAGCTTATCCAATCCCCAGCGAAAGTACTGGTGGATGGGATACTTACGGAGATGACACAGTGGATGCTCGTGCCCGGGGATATAGTCGAAGTTGAAGCGGGAGACAAGATTCCCGCAGATTTAAGGCTTATTGAATGCTTCGACTTCCGTACGGTGGAATTCTCACTCACAGGTGAATCCATGCCGCAGGAGAAGTTTACCAACGCTATCAGTGACAGATGCATAATATCCGACCAGGAGAACATGGCCTTCATGGGCACAACAGTGGCGACGGGCACTGCAACCGGGGTTGTCGTCCGAACAGGTATGTCCACTGAAATGGGCAGGATCGCAAGCATGACCCAGGAAACGTCCACGGTTAAATCCACTTTGCAGAAGGAATTGGGAATTCTTGCAAAATGGCTGACCTTGATAGTCGTTATCCTCAGTATCGGACTCTTCGCAGTAGCCCTCTGGCAGGGATTTCCGCTTATAACAAGTATGATTCTCGCTCTCGGCGTCGCTGTAGCTTCCGTTCCCCAGGCACTCCCTGCCCAGGTAACAGTTGCCCTTACCGCTGCCAGTAAAAGGCTCGCTGATCGGCAGGCTGTGGTCAAGAATCTTCCTTCGATAGAGACCCTCGGCTCAACTACAGTTATCTGTACAGACAAAACAGGCACTCTCACGAAGAACGAAATGACCGTAACGAAGGTCTGGTTCGACGGCAGTGAATACAGGCTGACAGGAACAGGATACAAGCCCGAGGGGGGAATACTGGATTCAGACGGTAACGCGCTGACCAGTGAACAGATAGGCGATATAGAGATAATGATGGATGCCGGAACGATGGCATCCAACGCTGAAATTCACCCTCCGGATGAAGAACATAAGAGTTGGTATCCCGTTGGAGACCCTACTGAAGCCGCCCTCGTGGCCATGTCCACAAAACTTGGAACCAGAAGCCCCACGGAGGACGATGAGAATCCGGAACTTCATGAATTCCCATTCGATTCTGATAGAAAGAGAATGAGTTCCGTAAGGCAGTTCGGCGACAAGGTAGAGTTGGCCATGAAGGGCGCGACGGACAGTGTTCTCTCCATTTCGAAGTACATCTACAGAAACGGGAAAGCCGTACCTATAACCGATGAGGACAGGGAGCGTATCAGGAGCCTTAATGAGGAGTTTTCCAATCAGGCACTGAGGGTACTGGCCGTAGCTTTCCGACCCCTCGAGCTGGATGGAAGTGACTACGTACTTGAGGAGATAGAAAAGGATGTTGTCTTTCTCGGTCTTGTCGGAATGACAGATCCACCCAAGGAGGGTGTAAAAGAGGCGATAGCCGCATGTCATGAGGCCAGGATAAGAATTGTTATTATGACCGGCGACCATTCGATTACAGCGAAGGCGGTTGGCAGGGAAATAGGTCTGTGCAAGTCGGGAGAACCCCTCGTTTATACAGGCGAGCAGCTGGAAGACATCGATGATGAAGAACTCACACGGATTCTCATGACGGATGATTCCGTGATATTTTCAAGGGTAAGCCCCGCGCACAAGCTCAGAATAGTCAATATTCTTGAGGATCAGGGTGAGGTTGTTGCTGTAACTGGTGACGGTGTTAACGACGCCCCGGCGCTTAAAAGGGCGGATATTGGTGTTGCAATGGGTATAACAGGTACCGATGTTGCGAAGGAAGCCGCCGAACTGATACTTCTTGACGACAGTTTTCCCACGCTGGTGGAGGCTGTCAGAGAGGGCCGCACCATCTACGCAAACCTCAAGAAAACCGTCCTCGCTTCCATGACCACGAATGCAGCCGAGCTGATAATTGTGATACTCGGGCTTACCGCTGTTGCCCTTGGCGACTGGGCAATACCCATACTTGCCCTCCAGATTCTGGCCATCGACCTGCTTGCCGAGGTCATGCCCCTGACTTGCCTGACCTTCGATCCCTCGGCAAAGGGGATAATGCAGATACCCCCGAGGAAGCAGTGCGATCACATAATGAACAAACAAACATCCCTTGAAGTGATATTTCTCGGAGTCCTGATCGGGATACTTGCTTTCGGCAATTACGCGTTCAGCATGTTCCGGACAGGACAGATCTTCCCCGCCGACATGGTTGTATTTCCTGTAGCATACCTGAGGGCGACAACACTGTCGTATCTTACAATCGCTTTCTGTCAGTTTGCAAATGTGCTGTCCCAGAGATACAGGCTTGCTTCTATTTTCAACAGGAATTTCTTCAGCAATAGAACACTGCTCTGGTCCATACTGGGGTCCATCGGCCTTGTACTGACAGCGGTATATGTGCCGTTCGTAAGCGGGTTCCTCTACTTCAGTGGTCCGGGGATTCTCGACTGGATCTTCGTACTTGGTGCCGCGCTGATATTTCTGGGCGTATTCGAACTGATAAAATCTCGCAGGCGGATCAGGTATGAAAAGCTGGCAAGTGTCAGCTGAATTGATCATTGATATAGAATGAATGCGTGATGGTCAGCCTGATAGAGAAAAAAGCGATTCTTCATGTTCACACCAATGCATCCGATGGGACCGGTTCGATAGAAGAGGTTATCCGGATGGCCCGGACCTCAGGAGCTTCCATTCTGGGTATTAATGATCACAACACGCTGGATGCAAGGGAAAGAGGTTTCGGAGGCTGGAACTCCTCTCTTTTTGTTCTTGCAGGAGCTGAACTTGAGGATTCAGCGGAGAACAGTCATCTTCTTGTTTATGGAATAGACGAGCTTCCCCGAACCCGGGATACGCAGGAACAGATATCTTTTGTAAATGAAAGCGGTGGTATCGCTATTGCTGCCCACCCCACGGAAGCGCCGGGGAAACTCCCGCGTACGAGAAGCTATTCCTGGAAAGGGGGGAACGATACCAACGGGCTTTCAGGGGTTGAGGTTTGGAACTACATGTCCCTGTGGAAGAAAGGCATCTCGCTTTTCAACGCTGCAGCAAAACTGAGAAATCCTGACAGATATGTGGAACATCCTTCCCCGACCGCGATAGAGTTCTGGGAGGGAACAGGAGGCTGCGCGATTGCAGGCCCCGATGCTCATGCTCTGAGATTCGGGCTCGGACGGTTCAGACTGGAGGTATTTCCATACGATATGATGTTCAGAAGGCTTCTTACTCATATACTCCTATATAAAAACCTGTCAGATTCTGACGATATCGCTGAGAAGCAGATATTAAGCGCCCTAAGACGGGGATCGTGTTTTACAAGTAATGTCCTGTACGGAGATGCCTCCGGTTTCAGGGCCGGCAGGGAAGATGAATGCATATTGCTGCGTCTTCCCGGAGCGGGAAAAGTAACCATCAGTAAATCAGGATATATACTCTGGCAGGATCATCTTGAAGCCGGAAGCCACCGGATCAGCTCAGAGATTACCGGGCGCGTTTCAATCAGGGTTTTCAGGGAAGGCAGAACATGGATATACTGCGGAATTCCATAATCACCTTATTAATGCTTATCTCAGTTTCATCGGTTGCATCATCAACTCCGATCGATTCCACCTGGGATCTGCTGTACGCTGTTGAGAACCGTGATGGAGAACGATTTCTGGATCTGATGTCCGAAAGCGTAAGGGTTCAGATCGAATCAAGTTACCAGCAGCTGAAGGAACTGGTTACATCGAATCCCGACCTGGCTGCAGCTTTGCTCAGGGAATCCGGCTCGGGACTATCGACATGGGATATTGAATGGATGATGGTGGAGGATTTCGTTTCCAGAATGCTCGAGGGTGTTTCCCTGCCCCCGCTTGAAAATATCATATCGGAGGAAACCTCCTTGATAGGCAGGAATGCCGATGTCCTGTTCACCTGGTATTCCGGGTACTCCCTTTCGATCCAATTCACCTGGGAGGAATCATCGTGGAAGGTCAACGGCTCCCCGGTT
>JAIOSX010000035.1 GCA_021107345.1 Candidatus Aegiribacteria sp. | reverse complement strand
GGCCGCACATATTCTGGGACTCTGATGTAGCTAAATGGATGGAAGCCGCGGCAAGCAGTCTATGTCTCCATCCGGACAGCGAACTGAAAGAGAACCTGAAGAGTGTTATCGATTCAATGGAAAAAGCCCAGCAACCGGACGGCTATCTGAACAGCTATTTCATTGCAGTAGAACCTGCCAACCGATGGGCCAACCTTAGGGACAGACATGAGCTGTACTGCGCGGGGCATCTCATTGAAGCGGCCGTAGCGCACTTCTCCGCGACCGGAGATGACAGTTTTATCAATATTACCGGAAGGTATGCGGACTGCATTGATTCTGTCTTCGGTAACGGAGCAGATCAGAAGCGCGGATACCCCGGGCATGAGGAACTTGAACTGGCTCTGGTGAAGTTATTCAGGACGACAGGTGAGAGACGCTATCTTGAACTTGCTGCTTTCTTCCTGAATGAAAGAGGTACAAGACCGCATTACTACGACCTTGAATCTGTTTCCCGTGGGGAAGACCCTGCGAAGAATTACGAATACTGGCAGGCTCATCTTCCCGTCCGCGAGCAGATAGAGGCAGTCGGACATGCGGTCAGAGCGATGTACCTCTACTGTGGAATGGCGGATGTCGCGGCTGAAACCGGTGATGAGGAACTTGCTGAAGCATGTCGCATTCTCTGGCGAAATGTGACAGGACGGAGAATGTATATAACCGGAGGGGTTGGATCAACGGAACGGGGAGAAAGCTTCACAGCGGACTACGATCTGCCCAACGAGACAGCATACGCTGAAACCTGTGCCGCTATCGGTCTTGTCTTCTGGGCCCACAGGATGTTGTCCATCGACGGGAAACCGAACTCGGAATATGCCGATGTAATGGAAAGGAGCCTGTACAACTGCGTTCTGAGTGGTGTCTCGCTGGATGGCACACGCTTCTTCTATACCAACCCTCTCGAAGTCCGTCCCGGACACGCAATGCTGCAATCGGGTCCGGAAAACAATTACAGATACTCACGTAAGGAATGGTTCAACTGTTCGTGCTGTCCAACGAACATAATGCGTATTCTATCCTCCTTCGGTCAATACATATACTCCAGCAGTAACGACAGTGTATACGTTCATCTGTATGTCGGCAGCACCGCAGAGATTGATATTTCAGGGGTACGGGTAAAGATACGACAGGAAACTGAATATCCATGGAAGGAAACCGTGATTCTTTCCGTGGAACCTGAAGAACCCGTTGAATTCTCATTGTCGCTGAGGATTCCCGGATGGTGCGAGAACGCTTCTCTGGAACTCAATGGAAAGGAAATCAGGAAGCTTCAGGTAACCAGCGGTTACGCACACATACGCAGATTGTGGAGAAAAGATGATACACTGAATCTCATTCTGCCCATGCCTGTGAGGAAGATCGAGTCTCATCCGGAAGTACGTGGCAACTGCGGAAAGATCGCTATTATGAGAGGTCCTGTCGTATACTGCCTTGAAGAGGAGGACAACACACCGGACCTGCATGACATCCGTCTCGATTCATCGGCTGAACTGAAGGCGGAGTACGATGAAAGCCTCCTTGGAGGATGTACAGTCATTACAGGTACTGCCAGTATCAGGGACGGAGAAGGATGGATCGATCAGCTTTACAGACCCGGAATAACCGAAACCGTACCTGTAGAAATCAAAGCAGTTCCCTACTGCCTTTGGAACAACAGACGATCGGGTGGAATGCAAGTCTGGATAACAGGAAACACTCCGGATCAATGAAACTGCCGTGACTATGTCAGAAGTTGATCGAGACACATTTGAGGAGATTTTCGGTAAGGGAACCGTACCGAT
Organism: Candidatus Aegiribacteria sp.; assembly: GCA_021107345.1. The sequence continues at coordinate 3,253 of JAIOSX010000035.1, read as the reverse complement.
CAGTACGAAGGTTCCCGGTCGTGTAAACCTCATCGGTGAACATACGGATTACAACGATGGTCTTGTTCTTCCAGTTGCCGTAAATCGATACGTTCATGTTACCGGACGAATCAGTCAGGACGGATGTATTTTGGTTTATTCAGAAGCCTTCGGAGAACAGCACCGTTTTTCCATCGAGCATGAAATGGTCCCTTCTCCGGTGGGATGGAAGCGCTTTGCGGAGGGCATTGTACGTACAGTTCTAAGGAGTACGGATGAAAAGGTTGGAATGGACCTGCTTGTAGAGAATGATCTGCCGGTCGGAGGCGGATTGAGCAGTTCGGCAGCCTTTGCCGCAGGTCTGGGTACTGTAGCCGCCAGGCTGAACAGTATTCAACTCCAGCCTCTCGAGTTTGCCCGTACACTGCAGAAAGCCGAACATGAATATGCGGGTGTGGAATGCGGGATAATGGATCAGCTCTCAATACTTCTTTCGCGCAGGGACAGCGCCCTTCTTATCGACTGCCGCTCACTGAAGGTCGATCATATACCAATTCCCTCTGACTGGTCTCTTGTAATAATGGACACCGGTGTAAGACACGATCTCGCCTTCTCGGAATACTCCGAAAGGCGGCGCCAGTGCGAGAAGGTAATTGAGCTTTACAGAAGAGAAGGAAGAGAAATTACCTCACTGCGTGATGTGTCCACCTGTGATCTCGACCTGCTGGAGAAAATTACCTCCGGATCAGATTTGCTTCTTCGACGATGCCGACATGTGGTCACCGAGAACGTGCGAGCAGCCAGGGCAGCAATGGCACTTCAGGCATCGGATGAAAAACTTATCGGTCGACTTTTCAAAGAATCTCACAAAAGCCTGCAAAACGACTTCGAGGTCACCTGCCCTGAGCTGGACATAATGGTGGAAGTTGCGTGGCATGCTCCCGGCTGTATCGCTGCAAGAATGACAGGTGGAGGGTTTGGAGGGTGTACGGTCAATTTTGTGAAAAAGGGTATGACCGAGTTGTTTATCGATGCGACTCTGTCCGGTTACAGGAAGATAACGGGTCGAACCGGAACAGCACTCAAGGTTTCAGGTATTGACGGAATAATGTCCTTGAAGGGAAACGGCAATGAACTATGAAAAACCTCACAGAAGGCTGAACCCTCTGACGGGGAGATGGGTGCTGGTTTCTCCTGATCGTTCCACACGACCATGGCATGGGAGCGTTGAGACCACTGATAAGAGCGTGCCACTGCCGGAATTCGATCCCGACTGCCACCTCTGTCCCGGCAATCTCCGCGCGGGTGGAGAACGGAATCCATCCTATGAAGGAGTATTTGTCTTTGATAACGATTTCCCTGCCCTGATGCGCAGTGGAGACGTTTCGTTCGAGAGAACGCAACCATGGAAACAGGGTATGATGGAAACCGGCATCTGCAGGGTGATCTGCTATTCCCCCCTTCATAATATCTCTTCTGCCGATCTTGATAATGCAACACTTCTTGCCGTTTTTGACACATGGATGGATCAGATCGATGAACTGATGAGTGTTCCAGATCTCAACTATGTACAGATCTTCGAGAACCGCGGAATTATGATGGGCTGCAGCAACCCTCATCCGCACGGTCAGATATGGGCAACAGGATCAGTTCCGTGTGAAGTCGAATCCGAGGATTTTCATCAGGCGAAGTACTTGCAGGAGAATGGAGAATGTCTCCTCTGTGACGTTCAAAGGCACGAGCTTGCCTCCGGTGAGCGTATTGTTCTTGAAAATGACCATTTGGCCGTTATTGTGCCGTGGTGGGCTGAATGGCCATTCGAAACGATGCTTTTCCCAAAATACCATTCAGCATCTCTTACAGATCTTGATAGTGAACAGAAGGATTCTCTGGCGGTTATATGGAAACGGCTTCTTCTGACGTACGACAATCTTTTCAATACATCTATGCCTTTCAGCTCAGGGTGGCACATGGTACCCGCTAACCCGAGGGCTGCTGAGTCATGGCATCTTCACGCACATTTCTATCCCCCCCTTCTGCGATCGGCTGCTGTCCGCAAGTTCATGGTAGGTTACGAAATGCTTGCCGAACCCCAGAGGGACATCACCCCTGAGGAAGCTGCTGAACGTCTCCGGTTATCAACCGTCTGAAATTCACTAACAGAGACCGGGCTTGCCTTGAAAATAGGCAGGTATTAGAATACGGGCTACATTAAGGAATGTAGTACGATAATATGCATGATATCGTAAATAAACTTGCTTTTGAGAGGGGAAAACATGAAAGCAACGATACTGCTTGTTCTTATGCTTCTGCCGCTTTCGGCTTTTGCGGATTATGACAGCAACGGTTTTATGCCATCCGGCAGCTACGCTGATGTCTTTCACGGAACTGGAACCGATGCCATAACGATAAATGTTCTCAATACTTTCAGCTGCAGCTATTCGGATCAGATTCTTGGGCTCGATTATTCTAGCGGCCTCGATGTTCTAGTATTCATTAGTAACACTGATGATATGATGTACAGCTGCGATCCTGATAATGGAAACAAGCTAGGGGAACTTGCCCTGACCTATACAGCTGATCCGGATCAGTTCGGTGTCTGCGTGGATTTGGTCGGTAACTGCTATTTCAATGATTATGAACAGAATCATATGTACTGGTGGGATACATCCGTGTGGCATCTCATGACAAATCCGATTGGAGACGACGGAAGGGGAATGGACTTCGACGGAAACAGAATATGGGAAACCCATAACTGGACAACGAAGCAGATCGTTAATTTCAATACTGACGGTTCCGGGCTTCAGTACTTCGATATACCGGAACTCGGTTTGGCGCAGCCCAGTGGCCTTACTACATTCCCGTTTGGATCTGATTTAGGTATCATGGTAACCGCATACGGTACACACAATTTTTACTTTTACAGCTTCGATGGTTCAACACTGACCAGCCTTGGATTTGTGCCCTGTCCTCTTTCCTGCACGGTTTCAATGGGGCTTGCCTACTCCTCAACCAGAGACACATTTTTCTGGAGCTACGGTGACGCCTCCAGCGGCTACTGTATTACCGAGCTTGACATAGAGATCACAGGTTCCGCTTTTACACCCGGAACCTGGGGATCGATCAAGACAGTTGATTTCAACTGATCTGATCAAAGTCTGACGAGAGGGCGCTGAATACAGATCAGCGCCCTTATCTTCTGTTTTTTATAGCAATAATCTATCTTAATGTAACAGTTGCGTATGCCGCAAGACTCTCTCCGAAATCGGTCCGG
>JAIOSX010000083.1 GCA_021107345.1 Candidatus Aegiribacteria sp. | reverse complement strand
TTCGGCCTCTTCCAGTTTTCAGTTGAGAAGGCGTACAGGGTCAGGTATTCAACACCTGTTTCACCGCAATATTCAACGGCATCGTGAATGGCCTTCTCCGCAGCCCTGTGCCCCTCTATTCGTTTCAAACCGTGAGACCTTGCCCAGCGCCCGTTCCCATCCATGATAATTCCCACATGTATAAGAAACTTTTCAGCAGTCAAAACCGTCAGACCTCTAGTATTTCAGCTTCTTTTGATTCAAGATACTTGTCGATCTCAGCAATAGCTTCATTTGCGGCTTCCTGGATATCGCTGAGGGTTTTATATTCTTCATCCTCAGTAATATCGCTGGCTTTGCTGGCTTTGTGCAATTCGTCATTGCCGCTTCTTCTGATATTCCTTATCGCGGTTCTTCCAGATTCAGCAAGCTTCTTAACGTGCCTGCTGAGTTCCTTTCTGCGCTCATCGGACAGCTTTGGAACGGGTATTCTTACTACAGACCCGTCTGCGGAAGCTCTGAGGCCAAGGTCCGATTTCTGTACAGCGCGAACAATAGCATCCGATGTCGAAGGATCGAAGGGCTGTATTACTATCAGACGGGGCTCCGGTGCCGATATTCCAGCCACCTGCTTTATGGGATGCAGCCCCCCCCAGCATTCGACCCGTATATTGTCCAGAAGAGCGGGACTTGCCTTGCCGGTCCTTATTACAGACATCTCCCTTGCGGTGTTCTCCACCGCCTTCTTCATTTTGCTCTTCTGATCCTTAATAATCTGATCAATCATATTATATTCCCCCTATCAGGCTTCCGATTGAAGGCTCTTTGAATATCCTCACGATATTTTCCGGATCCCATATATCGAAAACACTAATAGGAAGCCCTGCATCTCGACAAATGGCAATTGCGGCAGCATCCATCACTTTTAGATCACGCCTGAGTACATCGTTATAGGTTAGTGTTGCAAATCGTTCAGCTTCAGGGTTTTGTGCCGGGTCGGAATCGTATACTCCATCAACCTTCGTACCCTTGAGCAGTCTTGAGCATCCTGTCTGCACAGCTCTCAGTGCAGCAGCGGTGTCCGTAGTAAGACACGGATTTCCTGTTCCGCCTGCATATATGACTACATATCCCAGGTTGAGATACTCCTCGGCTTTCTCCGGTGAGAACGTTTCGAAAATACCTTCTACAGGTATGGATGAAAGAACAACAGCTCTGCCGTCGTTCTTCCTTATCGCATCTCTGAATGCCAGGCCGTTGATAAGTGTTGCCAGCATTCCCATCTGGTCTCCGGTGATCCGGTCAGCTGATTTCAGATCCCTTCCCCTGATAAAATTACCTCCGCCTGTGACTACTCCAACACTGCAGCCGGCGGCAGCCAGAGCCATAACGGCTCCGGCAAGCTTCTCTATGATTTCAGGATCTATTCCGCGACCGGCTTCACCGGCAAGTACCTCTCCGCTGAGTTTAAGCAGTACCCGCTTGCTCCCCGTCCGGTCATCCTCTTTCATCAGTTACCTATCGAGAACCGTGCGAATCTGCGAATCACGATGTTTTCGCGAAGCTTTCCTATCAGATCGGTAAGCGCATCCTTCACGGTTCCAACATCCGGGTCGTCCGACCATTCCTGGTCGAGCAGACATGTTTCCGAATAGAATTTATTCATTCGACCGTCTATTATTTTTTCTATTATTTCAGCCGGCTTACCCGAATCTTCAAGTTGCGCAAGAAGTACTTTTCTTTCAGCCTCGACAGCTTCCTTCGCCATACCCTCGCGGGATACGACAACAGGGGGGTAAGCTGCAATATGCATGGCAACCTGCTTCACGAATTTCTGGAAATCCTCTGTCTTTGCGACGAAATCCGTTTCGCAGTTCACCTCAACAAGAACTCCGAGCTTTCCGGGGGGATGGATATACGATACTACAAGGCCCTCATCCGCATCTCTTAATGCTTTCTTGGATGCTACTTTAATGCCCTTCTCGCGGAGGATTGTAATGGCTTTCTGCATATCGCCATCACTTTCATCAAGTGCTTTCTTGCAGTCAAGCATGCCTGCACCGGTGGCTTTTCTGAGTTGCTTGAGATCATCAAGGTTAAACGCCATTATTCACCGGATTCCTTTCCGTCTTCAGAACTGTCTGCAATTTCGGCAGGGCTGTCAGAAGCGGTATTCTCAGCAGCTTTCTTGTCTGTAGTCTTTTTTGTTGTTTTCTTCTCGGCAGTCTTCTCTACGGACTTGCTTGAAACCGATTTCTTCCTGGATGTCTCAGAAGCTTTAGATGTGGTTTTCTTCTTTGCAGGTTTCACTGTCTTTGCGGTTCCTTTGTCTTCTTTGCCCGCATCATCACTTTCTTTTTCCGATGCAGCTTCCTTCGGCTTTTCCGGCTTTGGTTCCTTAACCATCTCTTCCAATGCTTTAGCGTCCGCATCTGCAGAAGTAACACCTTCAGCACCAAGAAGCGCGTAATCCGCAAGGGTTCCTACAATCATGGATATGGATTTGATGGCATCGTCGTTGCCTGGGACAGGATAATCGACTTCTGTCGGGTCACAGTTCGTATCTACTATGCCTATGCAGGGTATCTTCAGATTTCTTGCTTCCCTGACAGCTATCTGTTCCTTCTTGATATCAACAATAATAACCACTCCGGGGAGCTTTTTCATGTGGCGAATACCTGTAAGATCCCTCTCGAGCTTTTCCCTGTGCCTCTTCTTCCTGAGAATTTCCTTTTTAGTGAGGCCTGTCGGGTATCCTTCCTTCTCCGCTTTTTCAAGCTCGATCAATGTCTGTATACCCTTTGAGATCGTACTGAAGTTCGTAAGCATTCCGCCCATCCAGCGCTCGGTCACGTAATACTGACCACATCTGATAGCATGCTCCTTCAGACACTCTCTTCCCTGTTTTTTCGTTGCAACAAACAGAACACTTTTCCCTGAGGCAACGGTTTTCGCGACCAGATTCGCAGCATCTTCGAGCAGTACACGAGATTTTTTAAGATCTATGATGTGTATACCATTACGAGCCATGAAGATATAGTTCTTCATCTTTGGATTCCATCGGCTCTTCTGGTGGCCAAAATGTATCCCGGCCTCAAGCATTTCCTTCATGGAAGGTATAGTCATGGATTGTTCCTTTCGGTTATCCTCCGACCGGTTTGATTGAACCAATTTCCATTTTTCAGATGGAAACACCGAGGTCATCACCACCGGCCGTGCGTATTGAGCGCACAATATACTAAAGTGCGCAGTTATTCTATCTCTTGGAGAACTGGAATCTCTTTCTTGCCTTAGGCTGTCCGTATTTCTTTCTCTCAACGATCCTCGGATCACGCCTGAGCATACCTTCAGCCTTCAGGGCAGGTCTGAAATCGGGATTTATTCCTACCAGAGCCCTTGCTATTCCAAGTCTTATTGCTCCGGCCTGTCCTGTTATTCCTCCACCGCGAACGTTTACTGTAACGTCGTAGTCCTTTGATACTCCAGCAATCTCCATGGGTTCAAGAGCATGCTCCAACTGCCATAAATCGCAGAAGTATTCTTTGGGATCTCTATGATTTACCCGGACCTGACCTTTTCCGGGTTTCAGATAACACCTTGCTGTAGCTCTTTTCCGTCTGCCAACACCTATATGCTGTTTCATCTCACCACCTTGATCGCTAAACTTCCAGAACCTGTGGGTTCTGTGCCGCATGTGTATGTTCGCTTCCAGCGAATATTTTCAGCTTCTTTATCTGTTGTCGAGCTATTCTGTTCCTGGGCATCATACCCCGAACAGCTTTTCTGAGAATCCTGTCGGGATGCTTTTCCAGCATCACCTTCATACTTGTAGTTTTTCTTCCACCGGGGTACCCTGTATGGCGTCCGTATTCCTTCTGATCGAGCTTTTTGCCGGTGAAATTCATTTTCTCAACGTTTGTCACCACAATAAAATCACCGGTATCGATATGAGGTGTGTATACCGGCTTGTTTTTGCCCTGAAGGATCATGGCTATCCTGGATGACAGTCTTCCGGGAGAATATCCGGTGGCATCAATCTGCCACCATTTCCTCTCTATCTCTCCGGTTTTGGCTGTATATGTCTTCAATTTTCTATAACCTCCACTACGAATCATGATACATCATTCCAGCAACCCGTGAGATGGATATATATGGAATACAACTATTTAAAAAGACAGCTCTATTTAGATAAAAAGCTGCATCAACCCTATTTTCTCCGTAATTTACAATCTCCGCAACGCATCAGGGATTATCTACTACGAGAATACTGAGCGGAACCGCTAAACTGTTAGAATTTCAGTAAAAAGTCAAGGTCGAAACCGATGCTGATCCAGCTGCAGCAAAACTCTGATGAGATATTCGGGTTGACTAAGCGTCAGTTATCATGTTCGGTGGAAATATTTGCTCTGAGAAGCACCAATCCATTCGATGTAGTATCCTCCCCGGCAATCAGGAACTCGGACTCCAGAGGATCCGTCTCGATGATG
>JAIOSX010000276.1 GCA_021107345.1 Candidatus Aegiribacteria sp. | reverse complement strand
CGGATAACGGTTGTAGATCGGTAATGGGATAGGTTCATTAATCATTCAATTCAGGATATAGCTTTTTCAGGCATTCAGGGCAAAGACCATGGCTGAAATGGATTTCTGAATGCTTTATGAAATATGATTCCAGCTGTCTCCAGTAGCCATCGTCTTCTCTGATTTTCTTGCAATTGGCGCATATCGGTAAAAGCCCGCTCAGTGTTTTCACTTTATCCAATGCGTTTCTCAGTTCTTTATTCGCTTCGGCAAGCTCCTTATTTTTCTGTCTGGTTATTTCCGCCTCGTTTATTTTGCTTTTAACATTATGCCTGATTTCAAGTTCCAGCATTTTTTTCTTACTGTCTTCACTGAATATTTCTTTTTCAAGTGATCTGCATCGCTTGAAGTAATCAAGAGCTTTTCCTGGTTCGGATATTTTTTCATAAGTGGAAGATATATAGCTAAGGCTGTCACAAAGCAGGCATTTTGCGTCGATTTTCTCAGCAATGTCCAGACACTGCTTGAAGTAACTGAGAGCTTCCTCCAGATTGTTCAGTGAAGCACAACTGATTCCTATATTCTGCAGTGCTTCAGCTTCTGTTTTTTGATTTTCAATCTCCCTTGTGATTTCAAGAGATCTGAAGAAATTATCCAGCGCCTTCTGATGCTTTCCAAGACCTTCAAGAGAAATGCCGATATTGATGATTGATTGGGATATCCCCTTCCTGTCATTCTGCTCTTCCCTGATTCTGAGAGACTCACGGTGACATTTCAACGCTTCTTTGAAATTCCCGAGTACTTCATGAATAGCCCCTATATTATTTAAAGCGTTGCTTATATGGAGAATGCTCTTATCATCATGGACATCACCCAGTACTTCAAATACTTTATTGCAATACTCAATGGCTCTATCATAATTTTCCATATCGAAGTACAGGATACCGATGTTGGTATACGTTCCCGCAAGACCATTCCTATCATCCAGATCTTCAAATAGGCTGAGCGCCTTGAGGTGGTAATTGAGGGCGTCTTCATAGCATGCGAGCCTCCAGTAGACAATTCCGATTCTACTGTATGAAGAGGCTTCTTCTTTTCTGTTCTTCAGCTCAACAGCCAGATTGAGCCGTTTGAAGCCGTATTCCATAGCTTCCCGATATTTACCGCTGTTCTGGTATGACCAGCATATGTCTCCCAGGAGTTTGGATTCAAGAATTTTATCAGGATAATCTTCAAGAAGATCAAGACACTCTTTGCAGTATTCAGCTGACTTCACGGGGTTTGATAAATGGAATAATTCTGACAGTTTGTTCAATATGATGATTTTTTCTTTTCCGGAAGCTTCAGAAAGTTCCTGTTCAAGAACCTCAATATCAGAATTATTGACTGTTCCCTTTCCCATAGCTTTCCAATCCGGCTCCGAATCTGATACTATTATTATCAGATTACAGGTTGTTGTCGATATATGCAATTCGCTAGAACAGGGTGAACACTTCCTGTTCATAATGGGGAAACAGGTAGGAATCAGTTCTTGAGCACCCGGTATATGACTTCCTGTAGATCCTCAATCTTGTAAGGTTTTACCAGTACATCCGTAAACCCGTAAGACTCATAATCAGCCATTACCGGGTCGGTGGAATAGCCGCTTGACACAATAACAGACGCTTCTGGATCTATTTCAAGGATATCCAGAACCGCCTCTTTTCCACCTTTACCACCGGGAATCGTAAGGTCCATTACTATCAGATTATATTTCGCGCCTGAAACTATGCTGTCTTTGTACATTGATACGGCCTGATCGCCGTCAACGGTCTGATCAACTGAGCATCCAAGTCTTTCCAGCATGGATTTCAGGACCTTCCTGATCATTATTTCGTCGTCCATTATCAGAACGCGTACTTCAGTGGACACCTCAGAAGGTTCATCTGAAACCGAATCCTCCTTTTCTGCTATGCAAGATTTCTCTGCAGCTGTCAGGTAAACAGTGAAGCAGGCACCTTCTCCAGGGGCGGATTCCACGCCTATCATCCCCCCGTGCTTCTGCACTATGGAGTGAACAACCGCAAGGCCCAGGCCACTGCCTGTCTTCTTGGTGCTGAAGTAAGGATCGAATATTTTCTCAAAGTTCTCTTCAGGAATACCGTTTCCTTCATCACGGATGGAAATTCGCACGAAATTGCCCGGATCAAGTCCTCGAACAGTTCTGTCACTGTTCTGATAATTCGCGGCTTCAATATATAGACTTCCACCGGAAGGCATAGCTTGCTTTGCGTTTATGATAAGGTTTGATATCACCTGAGCTAACTGACGCCTGTCCGCGCCTACCCTCCAGATGTTTTCTTCTATCGCAAGATGGTGTTTTATCGAACTGCCCGCAAGGTTGAACTCCAGGGATTCCAGGAGTGTCTTCCCGGGATCGACAGATTCGACCACAGGTTCACTGCCACTTGCAAAGGTCAGAAGCTGCTGAGTAAGACCTGTTGCTCTTTCCATTGCTTTATCCACGGCTTCAATGTAACTGTAGGCTTCGCTGTCTTTAGAGAGATTGTCCTTCGCAAGTGAAACATTACCGAAGATACCGCTGAGCATATTGTTAAAATCGTGTGCAAGCCCCCCGGCAAGAGTTCCCAGCGATTCAAGCCGGGTTCTTCTGGCAAGCTCCTCGCGGGCACGTTTCTTCTCAGTGATATCAGTGTAGATCGCAAGCACCGCTACCAGTTCTCCATCCAGCATGATAGGCGATCCCGAGACCAGAACATCTACCAGGGTACCATCCTTGCGGTACCGTATCGTTTCTACGGGAGATATTTCTTCCCCTTTTAATATCGTGCTGGTGAAGCCTCTGGCCTCTTCTTCAACATCAGCCCCTGTCACCAGGTCATCAATATTTCTGCCAACAGCCTCATCGGCGGTATACGCAAACAACTTTTCCGCCCCTGGATTCCAGTCGAGTATCCTTTGCTCGGGGTTCAGGGTCACTATGGCATCAGGCGCGGAGGCAAGGAGAGCTTCAAGAAATTCCCGCCGCTCATTCATTTTCCGTTCATTATACTTGCTTTCGGTTATGTCCGTAGCTATCACGATAGCACCTGATAACCTGCCATTATGGTCTAATTCAGGATAAACTGTTTCATTAAGAATCATGCCGTCAGGTCGGTATTTCAAACGACTGGCGGGATTCTCGACCTTCACAGCTTCCTGAGCAGGGCAGTCTTCGCATACTTCATCTCTGTGATATAAAAGACTGTAGCATTTCCTGCCCTTAAACTCCTCAAGGGGAATATTCATAATTTTTGAGCATGCCAGGTTCACATTCTGTATTGTGAATTCACTGTCAAGAAACATCAGAATTTCATCGATGCTGTTGAAAACCGATCGGAATACTTTCCTGCTTTCACTGAGAGCCTCTTCAGTCTTTCTACGATCCAGCACGTTTGAAATCGTTTCACTTGCAAGTTTGAGAACAATGCATGTATCCTCAGACCAACGGTGTTTTTCCCGTGTTGTATAAACTCCCAGAAAGCCAATAAGACTTCCGTACTGCACCATCGGAAGCATGATCAGTGATTTTACATCCCCTGCACTGAGGGTTTCCATTTCATCAAGGGCCTCGCGCGGAAGTTCTGATGTATCGGTAATATTCATGGGTTCGAAACTGTGAAGTCTGTCTATCCACCAAGAGAGCCTGTCAGAAGGAATTCTCTGAATCTTATCGATCTGAGATTCAATATTATCGCAACACCACCCGTGTGTATTATCCAGGAATTTCCCTTCATCCTGGAAGGTGAAGATGTTCAATCGTTCAGCTCCCGCAAGATTTCCCAGTCTGTCTAACGCGAGATTGATTGCCGAATCAACCTTTTCAGGCTTCAATCGTGCGAAACTGGAGGATATCTCGACAACGGCCTTCTCCAGTTCAACGTAATCAAGGATAGACCGCTTCAGCCTCAGTAGATCAGCAAGCTCTCCGCTCTGCAAATCCGAAGCACCGGGAGAAATATCTGTATCAACAGCATTATCATTCATACCGGTTATCCATTCACAATAATAGCACAGGTCTTTCATAACAAATGGTATATGCTACAGTTTCCTGTACTCGTAATGATACGAATACCTGATTATTCAGTCAAACAGGATAAGCTCAATGCTTTCGTAACTCAATAACAGTCTGTATAATAAAAGCATTCACTTGAAGGAGGAATACCATGAGTAACGGAATCGGTTAAACTCCGGGACATTCTCCTGCAATCTCTTCAGAAATACCTTTTCCCCCGTAGGCCTTATCGAAATGTGCCCTGAATTCAGCTGCGAGTTTAAGAGCTCTGGTACTGTAAGCTTCCTTATCATTCCATGTATTTACCGGGTCCAGAATAGAGTTATCCGGCAGTCCGGGACACGAATCCGGCACCATCACTCTGAAGACAGGATCCTCATGGCAACTGACATTTCTGAGCTTTCCCGAAAGGGCGGCGGTTACCATTATTCTGGTCAGAGGGAGGTCTATCCTTGAGCCTACTCCATACGGCCCTCCGCTCCATCCTGTGTTAATGAGGTAGACTTCCGTATCATGCCTGTCCATTCGCTCGCCAAGCATTGATGCGTAGACATCGGGATTCCGAGGCATGAAAGGCTCACCGAAAAACCTCGAGAAAGTGCTTACCGGTTCGGTGATTCCTGTTTCAGTTCCAGCAAGCTTGCTGGTATACCCCATAAGAAACCAGAGCATCGCCTGCGCCCTGTTTAACTTTGATACCGGAGGGATTACACCGTTGGCATCTGCTGTCAGGAAAAGGATGGTGGAAGGATGACCGGCTACGGAAGATTCCTTAATATTGGAAAGGTAACGCAACGGGTATGATCCTCTTGAATTTGGTGTCAATCTATCATCGAAAAGGTCAAAATGGCCATCCGGATACATCATCGTATTCTCTATAATCGAACCGTGATCAAGCCAGTCATCCTCATGAAAGCAGGCATTGTATATCTCGGGTTCTTTCGATGCGTTCAGGTCGATGAGTTTGGCGTAGCACCCGTTCTCGAAGTTGGCAATCCCGTTATCCCCCCATCCATGCTCGTCATCTCCAAGAAGCGCCCTCGAGGGATCCGCTGAAAGCGTTGTCTTGCCGGTTCCCGAAAGACCGAGAAGAAGGGCACTTTGACCGTTATCTCCCTCGTTCGCGCTGCAATGCATCGGGAGAATACCCTCTGCTGGAAGTATGTAGTTCATAACCGTGAATATGAGCTTCTTGACGCTTCCTCCGTATGCCGATCCGTACACGATTCCAATGGAACGGTCCAGATCCATTCCCACCATCATGGTGGAAGTGTGTCCCAGCCTGGGGTCAATCCTCAAACGTTCCTTGTACTTCTCAGGATCAAGCTTGTGGTACGGAAGTACCAGCAGAGTGAAGTGTCTGTCACTGAAGCATGTTTTCTCAGCGATCTCAATGTCCCACCTCCGAAACATATTATCGGTGAACAGAGCAGGAAGCGCCATGTCGGAAATCGTGTGTACAGGCAGTGCATAAGTGGGATCAGCACCAACCAACCTGTCGGTCGTGAACAACTCCGGGACCTCCGCAAGTCTGCAAAGAACATCCTCAAAGACCATATTGAATGTCTCTTCATCGACAGGAATATTATTGGGACTGGTCCAGTCTATACTGTCCTGGCTTGACTGCCTTTTCACAATGACAGTATCCTTCGGGCTCCTGCCGGTTGATTCCGGAGGAGTCCAGGTGGAGAGAGCTCCGCACGCGCTGACAACAGCCTCTCCCCGGTCTACTGCTTTTTGTATCATTTCCCTGCGGGGAAGATTCCTGAAGATATTATCTCTTGAATCAACTGTCTCTTTTATCCTCTGTTGAAGCGTCATACAATACCTTTCGTGAGTAGTAATATTAATCATAATCCCATAAGGTTCTGTAAAATACTCTATGGCCAGCAAAGTGACCACCTTCTGTCAGCCCTCTAACGCTTGCTCAGCATTAACTCACCAAATTCGCAGTGCATTAACGACAAAGGGACGGAGGTAATTAGAAAACTTAATTACCTCCGTCCCTTATTGCTGCCCCGTATGATTCGCAGTTGAAACCTTTTAAGGATTGGAATTTCTGTTACTAGTCGATTACCACGAAGCGTTGTGTCGCTATGAAGCCTCCGGAGAGCAATCTGCAGAAGTATATCCCGGAACCGAGTCCTTCAATCTGGATTTCATTTCTCCCGGAATTAAACCTGGTTTCAGGAACCTCCAGCACGAGCCTGCCTGATATATCAAAGACCGCCATGTTCACATGCGCTGAGGACTCAAGGTTGAAATTAAGAACGGCATATCCAGAGGCCGGATTGGGACACACCTCAATATCCAGACAACCGACATTCTGTCCGGGTTCGACCCCGACTCCTCCGTACCAGCCCTCGGAGTCGATCTTCACGATAAGACTGGCTGTTTCAGTTTCGAAGGGAAATGGATAGACACCTGCCAGGATGGAGCCGCCATCCATCGTGCTTTCGATGCTCTCGAAACCACACCCGGGATATTCTCGTTCCCAAATCGGGAGACCTTCGGAATCGATTTTCGTGACTACAGAGAGCGAATCACTGGCACTAAGGCCGCATGCAATGATGTCAGTCCCTGAAACAGATATTCCTGAATAACAAATTTCGCCGTGTCCAGAGCTGTAATTCCAAATAATATCACCCGTTGCGGAGAACATCGTTACCCTGTTATCCCCCGAAGTAGCAACAAAACCACCGGCAACAGCCTGTACTCCCCCTACGCCCACAGAACCGGGACACGACCAGTCCCACTGAATACTACCATCAGTTGAGATGTTAACGATGTAATCCATCAAACCGTTTTCCGATGCCTGTCCGCCTACCAGTAATGTCCCGTTCTCACCCTGGATTACTGACCATAAATCAGTATAATCCATAAACAGATGCCACTCGTATACCCCTGAACCGTCAACCTTGACGGCAAACTCCTCTCCGCAGAGGAAGAAACCTCCATCCACCGTCTGCACAATATCTGTTGCATAATCGCTTGTTAGGATGCCGGTGATAACAACCTCATCCAGGATGTTGCCGTTGAGATCGGTCCAGAGCAGACTCCAGGGGCAAGTATCTATAATGAAGACCAGGCAGGAATCGTCCGTAAGACAGAAAGCATCTGCATAGATCTCGCCAATATAGTCCGTAGAATCCCCATTGGAATCGAAGAACATGAGGCCATTAATAACCGAACTGGTTCCCCAGTGTACCCGCATTCCTGCAAAGTCACCATCAGGTAATTCGATTGCCTTTCGAAAATGCTCCATCCCGCCCTCGGCATCGTAGGTCCTGAAGAAAGTATCAGCCTGTAAAACTGAAGTGATTATCAGTACAGAAAGAGCAAATTTCAGCAGCAATTTCATAATACACCCCCCATATATTAATCCAAGAATCTTCATCACTAGTAAAGCATATTTCATGCCACTGCATTTAGTAATGACTATCTTAAATAAATATTTGCATATAATAATATGGTGTTGTGTTTTGCCTTGTCTTTTGCAATTCGCACGGCATATGGTTCTATGGATATCCACCGTCCGCATCAGGTCGCTTTTTTAACTTAAGCACCCACGAGAGGATTCCCGCCTGAATCGCCCTGAACGGGTTGGTAACCCTAAATGGACCCAATGCGTTCGGAAGCATATCCTGCAGCATCAGCGATTGATTCTTCCAAGAAATCCGAGTTACTCTTCGTTCACTTTCATCGAAGCGTAAGTGTCGCAAGTGACGTCCGGTCCCATGTATTTTATGTTTCACGCGGTGAAAGGGGAAAATCCTGAAGAAATTACTCCGGCTCTCTCCTGAGAATGCATGGTGCCTCTACGACTGGGGCAATTCGGCTTTCGTTACAACTATTGTGGCAGCGGTACTGCCTGTCTATTTCGTCGAAACCATATGCGCGGGCAGCACGGTAAACTGGTCGTTTCTGGGAATAAGTGTTTCAAGCAACGCCACTTCACTGTGGGGATATGCCATGGCTATTGCAGCATTCCTGGTAGCTCTTACGGCTCCGGTTCTCGGGGCAGCGGCCGATGCAGGCGGAAGGAGAAAACAATTCCTCGGGATTATGACGGTCACCGGTGTGGTGGCGGCCGGACTTCTCTCACTTACGGGACCGGGAGATATCTGGCCTGTTCTCGGGCTTCTCATTGTCGGACAGATCGGATTCGCAGGAGCTAACGTTTTTTACAACTCTCTTCTTGTTTCAACAGTCCCACCCGG
>JAIOSX010000284.1 GCA_021107345.1 Candidatus Aegiribacteria sp. | reverse complement strand
CTCCAGAATATCACGGAGGTTCTGTCTTCGATGTGCTGCAGGTTGAAACCCGGATCAATGACTTCCATATCCTCAAAGCCGGGAATGAGAGACTTGTCGGATACCACGTTCCATTCCATCGACTGGGTTATTTCTGCAAGCACCCAGTCGTATTCACCGCTTGTAAGAACAGAATCACAGTTTTCGCATTTGCCGGTATCGCTTAGTTCAATAGGCGCTCCGCAGTTCGGGCAGACTCCTTCGACAAGGCCCTTTCCCTCAAGGGTCTGGACTCCGGGCTTTCTCAGGAAACTCCAGTATTCGGTAAATGGTGCTGAGGTGTTCCTTCGGATCCGCTTTCCGGTCTTTACGTCAACATCAGTATCGTCGGCCCTGGCAGTAATTTCAACGTGAATCGTATCGAAATGAGAATCGCTGAATACACCAACAATTTTTGAACTTTGAACCGATATGTTCTCCATCCTGTTTCTGTATCCTTCAGCCTTCTGCATTTCGATCTGAAGGCTGAACCGATCATCAATACCGTCAGAGATGAACTGATTCACAGATGAAAGATCCTGATTCGACCATGCTTCCTGAAGGGCAATGAAGGCCTTGTTCACTTTCTGAATGAAATTCTCTTTCGAGAACCCCGGATCTCTCTGTTTCAAAACACCCAGAGCGTCCAGCATTTCCTGATGTTCCTGCTCTCTTCTGAGTTTTCCAGCCCTTGTGATAGTGTGTGTTTCGTATCCTCCCTTTGCCTTCCTGCCGAATTTTATCATAAGGATTATTACTACTACAAGAAGCGGTACACCTATGAGCGGTTTGTGGATGGCAAGCCTGATAAGAAGGTAAATGATATATCCCGCTCCGCTGCCGCCTCCACCACCACCACCTGAGCCACCATAGCTTCCGCCACCTCCGGCCCTTGCAAAAGCTGTGGATGCAAGAACAAGCAGAATCCCGGTCAATATGAGAAAAAGCAGACCTTTTCTCTTTACATTCAATCTGAACACAATTAGCCTCCTTATGATAGCTGGATAGACATAGTGTATGTTTTTATGTTCCATGTGTCCATAGCTGTATCTGCGGTTATAATTATTTGTACGGAATACTGACTTATCAGATATTTCCTGATGGAATGACATATTATTGAAAGGATGTTTATGCGTATTTTATCAACTGGAGCGATTTCCATGGCTCTGCTCGCTATCATCGTATCCTGTGGCGGCGACTCTGAGCCGGAAACGGCAGATTCACTTTCCACGGAAGCCGAAGTCGATACTTCCATAGCGGAAGAACCACTGAACACAACTGAGGCTGAAAATCCGCAGGTGATCACAGAAACAGTGCCTGTTACGGGAGATCCGGAAGGATTATGGGATACGACCATGGGGCATATGCAATTCACTGTTGATGATTCCGGAAACGTTACCGGAGAATACCCGCTGGGAACCATTGAAGGAAATTTGACAGGTAACATTCTTGAATTCAACTATTATGAAGGCACCCTCACAGGAGAGGGTACATTTACGTTTGAGGATGGTTTCAATTCCTTTTCCGGTGTTCAGGACATATCCGGAACTGAACTTATCTGGAACGGGTTTAGACTGCAAATCCTATGAAGCAACAGATCACTGTACCTGAAATGCTGCAGGAAATAGAGTTTTCAAACCCTGTTACCCCCAAGTTCCTTACCGAACAGCAAATTATGGATGCATGGGCCGATGTCATGACTGATCTTGTCAGGTTCGGGAACAGCGAAGCTGTTACGCTTGTGGTTAACGATGCCACAAGGCCGGCTTCATTTCCCATGATTGCGCCGATAGAAAAGATTCTTGGTGATAAGGTAAGAATCCTCTTTGCCACCGGAACTCACAGGCGGGTTACGTTGGAAGAGAAATCAACCCTTCTCGGTGGCTGTTTCCCGGATGCCATATGGAAGAACAGTGACTGCGATTCAGAGGATATGGTTTACCTGGGCAGAACTCCGGCAGGTACACCGGTAAGCATGGATCCATGGCTTTTCGACGGGAATCCGGTTATAGCTGTAAATTCTGTAGAACCCCACTATTTTGCCGGTTATACCGGAGGGAGAAAATCCTTTCTTCCAGGTGTTTCATCCAGGGAATCCATAATAATGAATCATTTCCATGCCTGTATGAAGGGGGCGTTGCCCGGCAGGCTTGACGGTAATCCCGTACACGAAGACATGATGTACGCTCTTTCCATGCTGGAAGATAGAGTTGAGATTCTGCAGGGGAACGGGGTCATGCACCGCAGCAGGCTGGTGCATTTTAATGTGGGTACCTGCAGGGAATCATTCATGAAAGCATCCGAGACTTCAGCAGCACTGTCTACGATTTCCGTTCCATACAGATCCCCCGTGGTTGTCCTTCATCCAGGAGAACCTCTGGATATAAATCTCTATCAGTCTGAAAAGGCTATTTACAACTGTAATTCGGTTGTTGAGGATGGTGGTTTTCTTCTTCTTATCAGTTCATGCCGGGAAGGTCTCGGGGCGAATCATCTTGAGAAGGCTTTTATAACATCTATGGATGAAGGCTGGAACATTCCCAAGAGGCATCAGTACAATCTGGGTGATCATACCATAGTCAGGCTCAAGAATATGAGGAAAAGGATAAATCTGGCACTTTCAAGCAGTCTGCCTGACGGTATTGTGGAAGGAATGGGGATTGAACCTGTTCATGATATTGAATCATGGCTCAGACAGAAGAAATGCGACAGGTCTATTTTCATACCCGGAGCGGGTTTTGTAGTGCCTGTTGTTCAGGATAACTGATATGTGGAACATAAGAACCCGACTATTTCCTCTGTTCGTGGTTATCGCTCTTGTCTGGGTGTTCTTCTACTACAGTTACAGCCTTGTGTCCCGTCTCAGGGATGCCAGGTCAAGCGCAAACGAAACTATAGCATGGTTCTGGGCAGGGGCGCAGGTTCCCATGAGCAGGCTGGCAGAGCTTGGTATGATGTACGTTTGTTCAGGATGCGGTTCAACAACCCCTGCATACGGATTGGAATCGGATTCCAGTATTACAAGGTTCTGTCAGGAATGCGGTTTCCTAACCGAATGGTATTTTGTATCCATGGAAGGCATTGAGGAACGGGAACGGCTTTTCACCAGAACCAGGATACTGTTTAATGATCTGGTTAAAAGACTGGATTATACGACTATTCTTTCCGATACGAATATGATACCCCAGGTTGTGAACGGTATTGCGCTTTCGGACTCTATGAGCGTAGATAGTCTTAAATCACTGATACTGCTTACGGAGGAACTGGACGCCGAGAACGCACCGGTTCCAATAACGGATTCCTATGGCGAAACAATCGGATACCTTCATTACGGATCCGATGAACTGGCGAAGGAACTCCTGCTCGTGCCGTATATTGAACTCGGTGTCTTTTGCATACTTATTCTATTTTTTCTATACATTATCAGGATAGAAATGAAGAAGGAAAAGGAACTTTCATGGATCGGTTTTGCCAGGGAAACGGCACACCAGATCAGTACCCCTCTCTCATCCCTTATGGGCTGGATTGAATTACTCAGAGAGAAGCCTGAAGCCGAAACGGATAGAGAGTTCGCGGAAGCCCTGGAGTTCATCGAGAACGATATTGACAGATTGAAACAGATAGCCAGCAGGTACGGTCAGATGGGTAAGAAGCCGAAGCTTGAGAGGTGTATGATCAATTCTGTCATTCTCGATACGGTACACTATTTCAGTGGACGTCCCGGGTTTCTGTCTGATGGTATGAACCTGGAAACCGATTTTAAATCCGATTATCAAGTAGATCTGAACAGGGTACTGTTCAGCTGGGTCATCGAAAACCTTCTGAAGAATTCTATTGCCGCTTTTAAAGAAGCAAAAGGCGGAGTAATAAGGATAAGCACGAGGGATGTTCAGGAAGGGCCGGGACTGGTTGTAGTTGAAATAGCTGACAGCGGGAAGGGAATCCCCTTTATCGATCAGAAAAAGATTTTCAAGACGGGTTTCAGTACCAGACGAGGCGGATGGGGGCTGGGTCTTACGCTCAGCAGGCGTATCATAGAGCAGTACCATAATGGAAGCCTGGGACTGAAAGCCAGCTCACCCGGAAAGGGAACCACTTTCATAATAAAGCTTCCTGCTTCATCGGAGGATATTGAATGATTACAGTTCTATGGGTTGACGATGAGATCCAGCATCTCAGAAGTCATATAAGATTCCTGGAAAAACGCAATTACAGTGTACTTACCGCACACAGCGGACAGCAGGCTCTTGATGTACTGCGAGAGAACCAGGTGGACATTGTTCTCATGGACCAGATGATGGTGGGAATGGATGGGATGGAAACCGTATCCAGCATACGGAAAAGTTATCATGTGCTCCCGATTGTCATGGTTACCCAGAGTGAGGAAGAGGAACTGATGGATCTCGCCATAGGCGGCGAGGTTGATGATTATCTGACAAAACCTGTGAACCCCAGCCAGATTCTTCTTGTAATAAAGAGGTTGCTGATGGGCAACCGCCTGAAAACCCAGAGAGCCGCAAGAGAGATGGTTGATCAGACAACCAGGGTCATGGATATGCTCAACCATAAGATGGACTGGAGGAAATGGGTCAATATCTACCGTTCGTGGGTTGAGAAGGATGTTGCTTCGGATGGTTCTCTTACGGACGAGATGCGGAGCGTTGATAAGAACAGATTCAGTGATCTGGAGCTTGATTTCTCAAAACATGTTGAGCTCAAATACCCAGACTGGATATCCGACACAGGCCCGGATTCTCCACTCATGTCGCACAATTATCTTGAACGGGTAGTTGTTCCTCAAATGGAATGCTCCGATGAGCTGGTTATGATGGTAATAGACTGCATGAGGTACGATCAGTGGCTTACTATGTCCCCCATACTGGAGAAATGGTTTCATATTGAGACCGATTTCATGCTTACCGTGCTTCCATCCGCAACACCCTACAGCAGAAACTCTATTTTCGCAGGTCTTCTTCCAAGAGATATCTGGAGATTCCACCGGCATAAATGGAATGAGCATTACGGAGAAGCTGGATTGAACAGGCATGAGCAATACTTCCTTACGGAAGCATTACGAAGATTGGGTTGTAGCAGGTCTATCCGACCGGAATACGCAAAGATAAGCAACAGAAGAGAAGGAGAGACTTTTTTGCATTCCCTCTCAAAATCTCTCAATAATGGTTTTCTCGCTGTAATAATCAATTATATAGACCATCTGACCCATGGCAGATCAGAGTTGGACCTTATCAGAGACCTGGCTCCCGATGTAGCAAGCTTCAGAAAACTGGCCGGGACGTGGTTCAAATCTTCATTTCTGAAGGATTTATTTCATACCCTTGCAGCAAGGGGATCTACAGTTGTTATTACCAGTGATCACGGTTCCGTTTTTACATCCCGCGAGACAAGAATTAAGGGAAGAGGGGTTTCAGGCAGCATAAGATTCCGCTTCGGGAGCTCGATGTCAGCTGATCCGAAGTCGGTTATTTCCATAAGGAACCCGGCTGAATGGGGTTTGCCCGATGATAGCCCCTCTAAGAACTACCTCTTCGCAAGATCGGACTATTTCATGATGTTTCAGAACGTACCAAGGGAAGAAATGCACAAATTCAGAAACACTTTCCAGCATGGCGGTGTCTCGCTTGAAGAGATGATAGTTCCCAGTATAATCCTGAAACCCAAAAATATAAGATGATTGATCAGGTTGCGATGGAGAAGCTTGCCACAGGAATCGCCGGTCGCATGAGACCCGGCAGCCGACTTTTTCTTTCCGGTGATCTGGGAGCAGGAAAATCTGTATTCGCAAGGGCTGTTCTCAGGGAACTGGGGGTGAAAGGCAGTATTCCAAGCCCCAGTTTCATAGTGAATGCCGTCTACATCGTCGACGGCCTGGAAGTTCACCACATAGACCTTTACAGGCTGAAGGGAATTCCTGACGAACTGGAGTTCTATGGGATTTACGACGTGCTTGAAAGCAATGCCACGATGATCGTAGAATGGGCTGAGCGCCTGGATGCAACTATCCTGCAGAACGGAATTTTCGTGAGCATCGGATTTACCGGTAATCCGATGATGAGGGAGGTGAAGATTGATGACAGGAGTCTGGCTGGGAATTGAAACCACCACTTCGACAGGAGGAGTTGCAGTAATGAAGAATGGAGTGCTTCTGGCGGAGGAGTATTTCCCTGTTCGGGCGACACATTCAGAAAAAGTCCTTCCAGGTATCGCAAAACTTATGAAACAGACTGAGGTGGGATCTGAAGAAATAGTTGGAATCGCCGTATCATCAGGTCCGGGATCCTACACCGGGCTTCGCATCGGAATCGCCACGGCTCACGGACTGTCTGCAGGTTGGGGCATTGGCGCAGTGGGAGTAGAGACACTCAGAGTTCTTGCGGTATCGGTTACGGCTGAATATCCTGTTCTTTCATGTATCAGTGCCAGGAGCAATGAGGTTTTTGCCGCTGTTTATGAAAATAGTTCTTTCGATGCTGCTGCAATTGTTCCTCCCGGTATTTACACTGCCTCTGCAATTGAGAACAGGATAGCCGAATTGGATGAAGTGATGGTGGTTGGTAGCGGGAGGAACGTATTGTCGTTTCCCGAAAGAGTAATAATGACGGATCCGCTCCGGGATACCCCTAGGCCTTCAATTGTTGCGTTACTGGGTTCATTGAAAATGGAACTGTATGGTTTTGACGATAAACCGACTCCCGTATATCTCCGTGGTTTCAATGAGAAGGCGGAAATCAATGTTCCCTGAGATCCGCCTTGCATCCGCAGTTGATATTCCCGGCATAATGGATATCGAGAACAGATCATTTCCATGCCCATGGGATACGGAAACCATTACTGCCTGTATCGAATCCCCTTCCTTCCGAACGTGGACCTCAAGGCTCGAGGGTAAAGTCGCAGGATACATTACCGCCGAACTCGATACGGCCGGACTTCATATTGTTAACCTTGCAACAGGCGGAGACAAAAGAAGGCAGGGTCTGGCGAGCTGTCTTCTACGAACTGCTGAATCCTGGGGTCAACGTCTCGGTGTTAAGGTATCCTTTCTTGAAGTAAGGAAAAGCGCTCTGCCTGCCCTGGCCCTTTACAGAAAAAGCGGCTATAGCCGCACACAGCTGATAGGAAACTATTATCCAGATGGAGAAGACGGTCTGCAATTCCGGAAAATCATCCACCCTGACAGGGTGACCTCAGCTATCGCGGAGCGGATTATCAGCAGGTGTACCATCATCCCCCCCGTGGGAGTTATACTGGGCTCGGGCCTCTCATGGCTGGCAGAGGAATTCGGATCAGAACTTGAGATCAACTATGAGGAATTACTTGGAGAATCAAGTCCTGAAGTTCCCGGACATCCCGGAAAGATCTCATTCAGCCGCTGCGGCAGGTTCGTATTCATGCTTGGCAGGCGGCATCATTACCAGGGCTATGCAGGAGACGAGATATCCATCCTGCCCGGCATACTTGGAGATCTCGGTGTTACATCATGGATCCTCACTTCATCTTCCGGAGCGGTCGATACGGAACTCCGCCCCGGTGATGCCGTTCTGTTCAGGGATCATGTAAACTTCGCAGGATGTGTGCCGGAGTGTACATGTGGAAGGATAAGGAGATCAGTGTATTCAGACAGGCTCAGACAGGCAGCTGAGAAAGCTGCGGGCAGAACCGGAACCGAATTAAGGGAAGGGGTCTTTGCATGTGTTGCAGGACCTGCCTACGAAACCTCTGCAGAGATAAGATTTCTCAAGAACAAATCTTTTTCGACAGTGTCCATGTCAACTGTGCCTGAGGCTCTGCTTCTTTCTATGCGGGGATTCAATGTAGCAGCGGTATCACTGGTAACTAATGCTGCATCCCCCGAAGCAGTGCTTACCCATGAGGAAGTTCTTTCATCTCAGGGACAGGTCAGAGAAAAGCAGGAAGATTTCCTTTCTTGCTTCATCCGGGAGGTCGCGTCAATTGAATTACAATGATGTGGAGGAATACCTCTTCGGCAGGAGAAGAATGGGTATGAAATTCGGCCTTGATCGGGTCAGAAAACTCATGAAGGACGTCTGCGACCCGCAGAAGAATTTCAAAACAATTCATATCGTTGGCACCAACGGCAAGGGCAGCACTACTGCACTTCTTTCCGAAATTCTCAGACATCTCGGCTTCAGAACGGGGAGAATGATCTCCCCTCATCTTTTTCACTACAGGGAGAGGACTGCTGTTGACGGTATATGGATTCCCGAAGAGGAGGTTGTGAAATTTGTTGAACTCTTCAAAGATAGAATTGAGGAGCACAACGCGACTTTTTTCGAGATTACAACTGTCATGTCAGCATGGCATTTTATGAACAGCGGGGTAGATCTGGTGGTAGCTGAAGCCGGCCTGGGAGGAA
Organism: Candidatus Aegiribacteria sp.; assembly: GCA_021107345.1. The sequence goes on along the minus strand of JAIOSX010000284.1, from coordinate 5,553 downwards.
GGCTTGACGCTACAAGGCTCTTAAGTGGTGAATGCACCATTTTTACAGGAGTAGAGATCGAGCACAGCAGAATTCTTGGATCTACCGAGGCTTTAATCGCAACCGAGAAGGTTGCTATTGCAAGGAGTGGATCAACTCACATTGCATACAGTCAGAAACCCGAAGTAGAGAAAATCATTTCACTGGCCGTCGAAGAAGGGAATCTTCATCGTTCAATTCCGAAACCGGCCTCGAGCGCTCCCCTTCCCGGAGAGCACCAGAAGCGCAACGCAGGACTGGCCATAGCGGCAGCGCTTCAGGTAACGGGAAACGACGAAGCTTCGGTCATGAACGCTTTTACTGAAGCTTGTTCAACACTGAGGTGGGCAGGGCGTATCGATCTGCGTACCGGTACTCCTCCCATACTGTTCGATGTCGCCCATAATCCGGGTTCTGTTACTTTTCTGGTGAAGTACCTGAAAAGCTGCTGCCGGATACCTGTTCCTGCCGTGATCGGATTCCTGGAGGACAAATTATGGCGGGAAATGATTCTTCAGCTTAAAGGAATATTCAACCCGGTGATAACAACCACACCGCTTAATGAGAGGTTCCTGCCGGCAGAAATACTTGCTGCTGAATTCCGGAAAAACGGCGTTGAAGCCATCTGGGAGGATGATATAGGTGTTGCGATGGAAAAGGGCAGATCCCTTGCTTCTAATATTCTGGCCGTAACGGGTTCGTTTTTCGTTGTCGGAGACGCAATGAAGCAGGCGTGGGAGAAGGGCTGGATAACCATGCCCGAAGAAGGGGAGGAACCAGGGCAGCTTTTCTATCAGGTTACAGATGTTGACAGTTAATGTAATAGTGTTATTCATACGGTAGATTTCAGGTCCATTATGATGGAGGTAGAATTCAATGGCGAAAAATAAAAAGGCTGCTACCGAGAGTATTGATCAGAAGGAGAGTACAGAAGGCGCAGCTCCCTTTACGCTTGTAAATTATATCCTGTTTACTGCGGGGCTGCTTGATATTACCGTCGGATGGTTTCTCCTCCGCGGGGGACATATCACCATTGCCCCTGTCATGCTGATAGCAGGATACTGCGTTATCATTCCCCTTGCTATCATATTCAGAAAAAAACAGCCTGAAAAAGTTTAAAGTGAAATACATATTTGCTTTTCTTCCGCTGACTCTGCTCCTCGCCTGTGGCGACGGTGAAGAACAGGTATTCAGGCCTGACCCCCTTCCATTGATGGCGAAAGACACAGCTTTCGTTTACGTAACAGGGGGAGTTTTCATTACCGAAGACTGCGATACCGTTGAAATATCTGATTTCCGTCTGGGGAGGTATGAGGTTTCCAACAGACTCTATTATTATCTGGCTGATGATCAGGGTCTTGAACTGCCACCTGATCCCGAATTTCCCGGGATGAATCGTTACCTTTTCGAATATCCGGACCATCCTGTGGTAAACGTAAGTGTAAGAGAAGCTGCAGCGGCTGCGGCAGTACTGGGAGGAAGACTTCCCACAAGATCCGAGTGGGCTTATGCAGCATCACTGGACGTGTCAGGAAATTTCGCAGGTCAGTATCCCTGGGGTTCTCTGGAGCCTGAGGATGCGGAGTATCCGGCCAATTTCCTCGCTGGAGATGAGTGGGATACCAGAGGATTGGATGGATACCGCTGGACCGCCCCTGTAGATTCATTCCCGCTGACTGATGCGGGTTTTGCCTGCCAGGCGGGTAATGTGGCCGAATGGACCTATTCTCCCCTGGATTCAGTATTACCGGTATGCGGAGGAGCATGGCTGTCGCCCGGTGAGGAAATTACAATTGGCGCGGTGCGATACCTGGCTCCCGGAGACCGGGCACGCCATATAGGTTTCCGTATCCTGCTCCCCGGGACGTAACACATCTCTTTCACCTTACCTGCCGTATTCTCAGTTTCTATTCTGGTCGCCGGCATGGTTTCAGCTTCACCATCATATGACAGCCTGCCAATTAAGATTCCCCCCGGAGGGTATGCATGGTCAGTGTTCACTGATTCTACAGGATTTAGTGATTTCAAGACTGTTGATGTAATTGCCCCGGGGCCTATAACAGGATTTCATGATGTGTTATCCGATTCAGCTGCACGTGCGATTGGTATGTGCGATGAATGGTTGAGAGATGACCTTGCGATAAGACTAACTGATCTTCTTTACGAAGTTGTTGACAACGACATGCCGGTTCTACCCGCCTTTTCAGACGTTAATGGAGACGATTTGGAGGATCTGGTTCTTAACGGGGGTGCCGGCCATCCCGTGACAAGGATTTTCCTGGCTCCGGACTGGACGGAGATAACGGGTAACCTCAGATCTATTGAATTCAGAAGGTTCTGTGATCTGAACAATGACGGCCTGTCCGACTCTGCATTTATTAGTGATGAGGGTGTGCTTAATCTTTTCAGTCGAGATACAGTCGTTCACGTTACCGAAGGTTTTGATATTAACGGGGTATCCGGCACAGCCCTTGGTAATATGGAGGGCGATGGCCTTGCGGATCTTGTTATTGGAACGGATTCGGGGAATCTTCTCATCTACAGGAACCGGGGTAGTATTAATGATCCCTGTTTCCTGCCTTTCGTATCTGAATCCCGTGTTCTATTCCCTATGAATGCGGGAGCGTTCAGTTCCCCGGAGGTATTCCTTTCCGGTGATTCCATGCTGATAGCCGCTGTGGGGACACAGCAGAACGGCCTGAAGTTCTACACAACAGGTGCAGGCGGGAGTATGATGTCAAGGGAATGGATGACAATCGATGCTCCCTGTCATAGAGACATGCTTCTGAACATATCGCCTGTTGAGGTCGATCTTTCCGGAGAGCAGGTGCTTGTCTGTGGAACCCGGAACGGAGTTCTGTATGAAACTCGTCCTGGTTCTGATTCTCTGCGTCTGCTGCATCTTTCAGCTGTTCCGGGGACCTATCCGAGCCTTGCTCTTGCTTCAGTAAACGGAGATGAATTTCCCGATCTGATAGCGGGGACAATGGAGGGGGATGTTTTCTATCTTCCAGGTTACGAAGGCTGGTTCGATGGAAACTGGGAGAGGATTGATAATTTCCCCGGAATTCCATCAGGCGCTCCGGCTGCCTGGAAAAACGGGTTGGTGTTCGGCTCCAGAGACGGCGAAATAAGATATTTCGCCAGGGACGACAGCGGTGCGTGGGTTGATTCCACAGAGAATTCGGAATTCTGCAATATCGACGTCGGAGAATACTCTGCACCGGATTTTGCTGATATGAACGGCGATGGTAGTGAAGAGCTTATTGTCGGAAATTCAAGAGGGTCACTGATCTGCTTTGAACTGGATGAAAATGCCGTTGACGGCGATCCTCTGTATGTTGAAAGGTTCTCCTGGAAATTCGAACCCAACAGTGCGGTTTCAGATATTCAATCATACTATTCAAGGTATTTTGCTCCTTACTCCGTTTTCCGCTCACCGTCAGGTGTCCGGGAAGTCAACGCTTTTTCCCGGGAGATTATGAAAGCAGAGCCACAACACCGTGACGAGATAGCATACTGTATTGCGCACACGCCTACAGAAGTTCTGCGAGCCATGTACGAAAACGGTGACAGTGACCTGTTTTCCGTCAATGTTTCTGAAATGTACGAAATGGCTGAGAAACTTGATTATGTCCGTCTGCTTGATTACGGTGATGAAACGGTATGCCAGCTGAAAACAGAAAGCGGATGGATTGAGATTTCGGGGGAAAACTACTATCGGTTCGTTGTACATCCCAGAATACTGTTTGAAATTCCAGCAAGGGTTAACACTGAATACTGGAGTACCGAACGGGATACAGCATCAGTTTCCTTCGAGGAATGGCTTCATCATGAACCTGACAGCCTGTACGCCGGATCGGGAGATCATGTCTTCTGGCGGGAGTTCATCCCTTCAGACAGCGCCGGGGGAAGAACCCTTGAGGAACGGATGACGGAAGCAGTCTTATACGAGGAAGCGGTGGTCAGGCTGTGCAACTTCCAGTCCCATTCCCAGCCGGGGGGTCTGATGACATTCGGATATATGACAAATGATCTGCAACCGATGGTGATCTACAGGAAGTCCTACGGGTCCTGTGGAGAGCAGTCCATTCTGCAGACAGCATTGTGCCGTGCATTTTTCATACCTGCGTATGTTGTCGGATGCAGGGGTGAGGATCATCAGTGGAATCATTATCTTGATCCTGCAAGCGTTCGATGGAATCACTGGGATATCAACTACGGAATTTCAGGGATAGGTAATGTCTGGGTATCAGGCGAGGGTGTAAACCACAGTCGTAAGAATATATCCACGATAACAGCCTTCGGACCCGATAATGAAGTCTGGCCTGTAACCGGCAGCGTTCTTGTTCCACCCGGTTCGGGATATATGCCTGAAGACTCAGGTTATACATGTACTGCCCACGTGGATATTCTGGTCATCGATCCAGAAGGTACACCGATTGAGGGTGCCATGGTTCTGGCAAGGTCACACTGGAGAAATGCCAATTCAGTTTCCGAATTCAACTATACCGATGAATCGGGTACATGCGCCTTCCATCTGGGCTGGGAGCCGAATGGAGGTTACACAATTGATGTTATCTCTCCCTTCGGGTCGACCGGCAGTTCAAATGTTTCCTTTACCGAGGGGAGGAATTATTCCCTGACGTATACCGTACCGATTTCAGTTCCACAGAAGCAGATAATATCCCTTCCGGATCATGATCATTCCCAGGACTTCACAGTACAGGGTATGCTCTATCCGGTTTCCTATTTCAGAAGTTCACTGTACTCCCTGGATGATGAAGAGGACGACAGTGCATACAGAGGTCGAATGTGGAGTTCATGGCGAACAACAGATTCTCCCGGGGTAGCTGTTTTCATGAATGCAGAAAACTTCAGGGATTACAGGAACGGCCTTGACTGCAAAGCAGTGCCTTATCCATTCAACCCTGAGCCTGGTGATACATGCATCGCGGTTTTTGATAACCGAAGCAGCATGTTTACCTGGCGTGAATTCCGATTTTCTCCAGAATTACACTCCGAAGAGGTATACGCTTTTCATGATGTCTCCGACTGGTTTTCTGAAACACCTTCGTACAGAGAACCGGTGGCTGTTTCATGCTATCCGGACTACAGCTTTTCCGGCAGCGACGATACCCTCAGCTGGATCAGACACTATCAGGGTATTGAGCTTCAGCAGGACGATCCGGACGATCCCCTTTCGTCTGCACAGGTTCTCGGCCCGTTCAGAATTCCTACCGGGCAGAGAAGTCTAAGCATTGGGTGTACCGGAGATCAAACCGGTCTGGATGTGGACATTTTTCTTTTCGTTGACCGCAATGCGAACAGAGCAGTTGATGATATGTCGGAGCTTGCAGCAAGCTCGACTTCGCCGACTTCCAACGAAAATATCTCTCTGGCTGAGCCCGATACTTCAGCTGCTTACTGGATTTTCGTGCATGGATGGCAGGTTCCTGAAGAGGGAGGCATTATCGATCTCGGGTTTTCCTTCGATCCGGAGATGCTTGCCGTTCACTCTCTAAGGCCGACAGG
>JAIOSX010000315.1 GCA_021107345.1 Candidatus Aegiribacteria sp. | reverse complement strand
TAAACGTAAATAGCAGAAAGGAAAGGGCGGGATTTCCCCCGCCTTTTTCTTTATTGCAGGATATGTAATACTTGCCTGGTCTTTCCATCAATCCATGAGAGGTTATTCACCACATACTTCAAAAGTAACGTCGTATGGAAGTTTCATTTCACTGTTTCCTTTCTTTGCGCCGGGCCATGAATTCACAGTAGGACGCGACGGTTCGGAAACCGAGTTTTTCGTAGCATGAAATTGCCGCAGAATTATCGGTTCTGACGTTCAGCCCGATATGATCAACGGTTTTCAGCATAGACCTGCAGACCATTGCAGTCACGGCGGTGCCGAATCCACTGCCTCTGTACTCAGGATGGGTGGCAATATTGCCAAGCGTTCCAACCCTGTATTCGGAAGAATAGACATGTATGCCTCCGGCACTGACTATATTCCCATTATGCCTGATACAGAAGTACTTCCCGGTTTCCAGCATTCTCGGATCGAACCAGTTTCTCGGATAACTCCTATCGTAAAAACCAAGAAGTTCCTCCAGGTCACTCCCCTTCAGTTGAACAACATCCCGGCAATCGTTGTCGTAAATAGCTTCTCTGTCCAAAAGAGCCATCCGGTAGAATCTTCTATGGGTTTCCAGATCACGGGACTTCTCAAGGGCGCCTTCCAGACCGGGGCTGAGATGACAGTAAACAGGGTCTGGAAGCAGGTGCTCGATGGATGCCAGTAACTCCCTTGCCGGAGAGATATCCTCGGACATGATTATCAGCGTAGGAAGTTTCATGCCCGTATACAGAAGAGCGACAGAATCAACCTTTCCTGCGGATCTGTGACCGAACCAGCAAGTACAGGGCCAGAAAAAATCGTCGAGATCACCGATGGCGTAGATATTCAGAAAGATGTTTTTCCTGAGATAATTTTCTAATTCGCGCCGGTCGTGAATAAACTCGAAATCCATTTGACCCCCTGAAGTGGAACATCAGCGTGCAGTTACAACTAATATAGACATCATAAGTTAAGGTAACAGTGCGGATCCCGGATTCTGACCCGGACTTGATTCAGGTTCTTTTCTGGAAAGCGGGACGAAACATCATAAATTTGGAAATTTTTCCCGATTCGTATAATACAGATATCGAATATGTTCGGAGGACGATTCAATCGTTTGATGATATTCATTTATGACCCCGGAAGGGAGAAAAACATGTTGCGTGATTTCAGAGTGCTCCTTACCATTCTGCCCATAGTGCTTTTGTGTGGTGCTGCGTGGTCAACCCCTCCACTGGATGCTTTCATTTACCCCGATGAAGAAGTAATCGAATCCATCATTCAGATTGACGATGAACGCCTTGATGAAGCTCTCTTTACAGCGGTTGAAAGCCTGACCGAAATGGGTGTCGCAAACATCATTATATGTGAATTCCAGAGGATTGAAGCCCCGCTTGGAGGCTATCTCATAGACGGTCTCTGCGATTTAGTCATTGACGGGGACAACTTTTCAACTTTCAGGATCGGTATAGAAGATGGTGCTGAAGATGAACCATTCGTTTTCATCGCAAGGGGAACAGATGATAATGATGCTGTTATCTGGTTCCCGGAGCCGGGACCGGATTACGTACCGGATGCTAACCAGGTAATGCCTGAAACCTTTCTCGCCTACGAATTTTTGATCGGAAGGTATGAATTCGAAAACCTTGAGAACGAATTTCCTCACCCTGAAACCGTAGACTTTGGAGAATACAATGAAGAACAGATATAAGTTGATCACAGCGTTTACCGTTCTGGTCTCAATTGTAACGATCAATTCGGGATGCGGTACAGATGCTGATTCTGATATCCCTGTAGATATTTCAGATTCAGTAGAAGTGGATACACTCATTATTTCAATCGCCGATACCATAGGAGTTGAAATGGGTGACAATTCCTACGTTTTCGGTATGCTGATGGAAGTCGGTCACGGAACAGATGGGAACATAATCGCGCTGGACATGAACAGGTCATGTCTTTCGATCTACTCTCCCGAGGGCTCCTTCATCGGTTACATCGGCTCACCCGGTCCCGGGCCGGGGGAATTCCTGATACCCATTGATTTTGCTGTAATGTCCGATGGAGGGGTTGCGGTTTCTGATGCCGTAGCGCGTAACATTTCCTTCTTCGATGCAGAATATGCATTCCAGAAAATTCTTGATGACTTCTTCCCGACTCCCCCCCTGTCCATTGAGGGCTGCCCTGACGGAGGTTTTGTAGGGCAGAGCATGGCAATGGTAATGACCGGGGAGACTATGGAAGCATCATTGCAGGTGTGCAAGTATACCGACAGCACCGAAGCCGATATAACGTACTTCTCCAAGCCATTGGAATTGGACTTCTCAGGCGGGAGTCAGGCTCAGATTCAGCGGGGTCCGGAGATCGATTTCGCCGTAGGTCCCGACGGAAGCGTTTTCGTGGCTGAGTTATCCGACACGCTTTTCGCTGTTAGCGGCTACTCCCCCGACGGAGAGGAATTCCTCACCCTCTACGAAGAGAGGGAGAGAACTCCTCTGACCCAGGAGGAGATCGATGCCGGATCACTTTCCCTGTCTATATCGATAATGAATGGAGAGGCTTCAGCCGGTATGGACAGAGTCGAAAACACGTACCCCTGGAGGAATGTGATAGCCTCAATCGGTGTGGATGCAGAGAAGAGGATATGGGTTGAGATGGCATCCACGGATGTACCGCTATTTATGGTATACGATTATTCGGGCAACCTTCTTTTCGTGGCTGTGACTGACGTTGAGTTCACTGCTGTCACGCGCCCTTCATTCGTGATAGACGCAGGCGGGATACTGGCCTGTGACAGAGACCCCATGGATTATCCGAAGATCTACAGCTTCCAGCTTAT
>JAIOSX010000027.1 GCA_021107345.1 Candidatus Aegiribacteria sp. | reverse complement strand
GAGGAGGCCGGGATCTACACAAGGATAACGGGCACCGGAATGGCGCTTCTGGGAGCCGAGGGTGAGCCCAGCCTCCCCGAATTCACCGCCAGGATTGCCCTTCCCACCGGATGCTCCGCAACCCGGATCGAAGTGGTAGACGCGGGATATGCACCTGTTCGCGGCCGCTTTACCGTAATGCCTGCCGCCGCGCCCGTTCCGCTTTCGGTGGAACAGGAAATCTACCCTGTTGAGCCGGATCCGGATATATACGATTCAAGCACTCCCTATCCGGAAAGACCGGTCAGCTTCGAGGGTTCCAGTGTTATTATGGGAATTCCGCTTGCCTATGTCAGAGTATGCCCGGTAAGGTGGAATCCCGCCAGCAAGACAGTTGAAATCCTTACAGATCTTACACTGAACGTTACCTATGAAACCAGCCCTGAAGCATCCACAGTTTCCAGAAGAAGCATACAGAGTGAACTGCGCTCACAGGAGATAGTCAGAAACTCCGTAGTTAACCCGGATGCCGTTTCAGCCTCCGGTGCCGCAATAGTCGACTCGAAGTCCCTCACCTACGGTGAATACGTAATCATCGCCCCCCCTGATTACGAAAGCTACGCACAGGACCTGGCCGACTGGAAAACCTCAAAAGGTATTCCCACGAACGTATACACGACAACCTGGATTCAGGGCATGTATACCTGCTACGATCTTCTTCAGGAAATCCGCGCCTTTCTTACCGACTGCCGAGATGAGGGTGTGGAATACGTACTCATATACGGAGATGACGACAAGATAGCCGGAAGAGACGCCAGGATCCACTACTACTCCTACCTTGAATTTCCACCCGTTGACCTTTACTGGGCGGATATCAACGACACCACTCCCGGAAATGACCTCTGGGACAGCAATGGCAATCATATCTGGGGTGAATACGGAATAGATAGCCTTGATTACCATCCTGACCTCTGGGTGGGAAGGGCAAGCGTCAATACACCGGGTGAATGCACTATTTTCAATGAGAAGGTTTATGCATACGAACGTATCTCAGCTACAGATTATTTTGATACAGCTCCAATCGAATTGAGAATCGGCTATACCACAGAACTGCTATGGGGAGCCCCCTACTGGTGCTATGCTTCTGCCGGTGCGGAACTCGTCTCTCCTATGGTACCCTCAGGCTGGGAAGAAGAGAAATGTTACGACTCCAACGGCAGTAACAGCGTGACCATCACAAGAAACATGATAAATGCCGGTCCTCATCATCTGTATCACGGAAGCCACGGTTCCGAGACAGCCTTCTCCCTGCCCGGTGGAAGTTACACAACATCCGATTTCATGAACCAGACCAATATCTCCGGCGGGGGTCTTCCGGCTATCTGGAACTCCATCTCATGCAATATCGGTTATCTAGATTACTACTACTCTAGCTCCTTTATAGACTGCATGGGTGACGCATGGAACAACTCCCCCAACGGCGGAGGATTCGGCGCGTTCAACGCCAGGTACGGATGGGGAGATCCGGACAACCCCGGTTACGGTCTCAGCGAGATTCTCTCAAAGTACTTCTACGATGCAATGTGGAACGATGACCTTTACAACCTCGGTGTTGCTCACCTGATGGGTAACGACAAAATGTGCCCTCCTTCCGATGAATGCGAGGACTGGTGTGTGAAAGAATACAACCTCTTCGGCGAACCTGAACTCCCAATGTGGTTCCTGGATGCTTCGGACCTCGACGCTTCACATATCAGCAGCATCTCTGAAGCAACAACTTTCACCGTAACAGTAACATCCGGCGGTTCCCCCGTAAGCGGCGCCAGGGTATGCATTCAGAAGGGTAACTGGCAGACCGGTGACATTTACATGGTTCACACGACGAACGGAAGCGGAGTAGCTTCTTTTTACGTAAATCCGTCATCAACCGGGACTATGTCCGTTGTTGCCTGGGCAAGAGATCATATATCCTATCAGGGATCCATCAGTATTACCGGTACCGGCCTTGAGGGGGGAGACATCCAGAATTACATCAATGGTGTGGATGCCGTATACCCCAGCCCTGCCATGAGCATTGCTACAATACCCTTCAGTCTTGCTTCCGCGGGTGCGGCGAGGGTTGATGTGTACGATGTAACAGGCAGAATTGTCGCAACCCTGGCAGCCGAAGAGATGGCAGCAGGCCAGCACAGCCTTGTATGGAAACTGAAAAACTCCGGTGGAGAATCTGTCCCGTCGGGAGTATATCACGTAAGGGTTTCCAGTACTGACTGGTATGGCACTACAAGCCTGGTGGTAGTCAGATAGAATCTGCATAAAAGACAAATAGGAAAGGGCGGGATTTTCCCGCCTTTTTCTTTTGGGCAGTATAAGTATGATACCATCCGCTATCAAGCATATTGTATATTAATTATGATTCCATTATGGAATGAGTTATTTGCACTAACACTCAGTAAGGAGGGGTCAACATGCTAAGTATAATCCTGTTACTTTCAACAATGATCATACAATCACAATCACCACTGCTCACCAGTGAAGAATGGGTTGCCGAAGGCTGGGATATAACTGACAGAGTAACCTACAATATCTCTGATTACGTTGAACCGTATTCAATTAATGAGAATGGAGTCGCTGAATATTTCGTAGAACTCTGTTTTACAGAAGAAGGTGAATTCAGGGCTGCAATCGCAGGTGAGAATGAAGTTGTCTTCTTTAGTGATGTAGGATTAAGGCATTCAGTTATAATTCCTGAGTATAGAAACATATCTCTCTCGCCAAATAATTTCCTTGCAGTCGTTTCTGATTACGGAAATAATCAGTATCTGATAGATGGAATTGATGAATCCGTCAGCCAACTCGACATCACAGCATTTCATTTTGATTGGTTTATCAACAATAACAGTCAGATAACAGGTATTGGTAGAAACTCTATCACCTTTTGTAATAGAGGTGGTGATATTGTTAGAATACAGGATTACCAGAATTCTGGAAGACCAACCTTTGTCCAATGGGGCAATGCTTCTGAGGGAAACTTGATAATAGTAATAAATGGAATTGAATATCTGATAGAAGCATATTCTATTTCAGGCGGATTACATTGGTCTTTTGATTTTCTATATGCAAGCGCTGGCACTGTTCCACTTGCTGTTTCGGCTGATGGAAGCTGTTCTGCTGTATCCCAGTCTAGCAATGGTTTCATTGTTCTGAATGCAGGTGGTGAAATCTTTGCTCACTGTCTTGAAAATTACTATGTACTTTCCCTTGTTGTCTCACCTGAAGGAAACTACATTGCTGCAACAGTTGCAGCTAGAGATGAACATAGCAATCTTAAATTACCAGAACTGTATCTGTTTGATGTTCAAAACAACTTACTTAAGAGAATCGAATTTGATTCACGACACTGGTTACCAAGCGTCTGTTCTATAGCAGCTGATGGTTCACTTCTTTGTGGTTTCAACCATAATGATGGAGAATACGGAAATTTGATCCGAGGGAGACGATATGTTCTATATGATATTTCTGGAGCCATTATTTGGGAAAGCAGCACTTCTATTACAGAAGATATTGTAATAAATTCAATCATGAGATATATGCCTTATGGCATAAGTAATAAGGGATTTGTCAATTCCGTCATGTGTACTGACGTGGGCTATCAACTTTGCTATATGGATCCTATCAATGGTGAGATTGTCAGTTTTCATATCATGAATAACTAAATGGCAGAGGTTTTAAAATGTATTACATATTTATTGTGTTCATCAGTATATTTGGAGTACGAGAACCGTTCAGCATTGACTGGAATATGTTTGATTCAAGTTCAAATCCAGAATTCTGCTGTATCGGTTTTGGTGACTGGTCCTATGCTGCAGTAGGCATTCCTAGTGAAGGACCTCACCCAGGGCTTGATTTTAAGCCACCTTTTATTAGTGATCCCGTATTATCCCCTGCTAATTGCATAACATGGGTGCAAAATGTTCACCCAGACACAACTGGGTGGGGGATTATTATTGATGATGAGGAACATATAGTTGGTTCTGATTGCATCGGATGGTCTATTGGACACTGTATTGAACCTGATCATACAATAATCTATGAGGGAGCATGTCTAATGCCAAAACAATCACTCTGTGACGGAGTGTATCAAGGTGGTTCTGAATGGTTTCCACACATACACCTAAGCTGGTATGAAAATGGCCTCTGGGGAAACAACATCAATCCCTTTAATGGTTACCTTGATCCACCTGCTGGTTACGATGCTCTTCAGTTCAGAAGAATTCCTCATATTGAAGAAGGTGATTACGGAATAGGAACATATAGAGGTATTATCTTTGACATACAGGATAAACAGCCTCTGGATGAAACCGGGGACATGAATCATTGGCATGGCCAAAGTATTCATGGTTTCAGATTGTTCCAAGATAGAGTATACGGTAAGGTTGATTTCATAGTATCTCCTGCTTCTGTGGACTGCATTTCACCTTTTGCAGACTCAATGGCTGGAGTAAGCGAAATATGGGTTGATATCAAGACTATTGATGGAGATCCTACTGTTTACACAGCTCGGAAATTCGTTGATTTCATTAATGCAGTTATTCCTTCCATTTATGAACATATGAGCGAATACTCAGCTTTGTTCTTCGATCCCGAAACTGTTGGATTCCCTGGAGTATCTGTTAGCTAGCATTTCAATACTTCATATATCGCTAGTAATTGCGGATGCATGAATGATGCATTTGAGACTTGCTATGATAACATTTGGGATTCTATAGATCCTTCTCAAGTGAATGACTGGATAAACGAAGAATACAATAGAGGTTGCTGGGATACATGGCTGCGCTCACCATCTAATGGTGGTTCTGCTGTCTATCCAGAAGCGTATGCAAACGAACATGCTGCATTCCCTGATGGCAGGTATGCAGTAGAAATAACTGCAACCAGCCATGGAGGCGTTGTTTCATCTCAATTACTCCCATCAGAATGTATCTTACGTCCTGATGCACCCGTTCGAGGTATAATTGTTGATAATTATGTACCTCATGTTGATTCAGTAATCGTATATAACGATGATTCCTATCCTAACCCCTTTGTAATACTTTACAAATATGGATATGCAACTGACTATTTGCTTTCAGG
>JAIOSX010000285.1 GCA_021107345.1 Candidatus Aegiribacteria sp. | reverse complement strand
TTCCCCATTCCCTGGTTATCACGGGTGGGCTGGGTTGGAAGTATGAGAGATTGCTGGAGCTGATCTCTAATCATCCCAACAGAGACAGAATACACCTTACTGGATACGTCGAGGATGATCATCTGCCCGCTCTGCTTTCCTCCGCGGAGTTTCTCGTTTATCCCTCCATTCTTGAGGGTTTCGGCTTTCCGATTCTTGAGGCAATGGCCTGCGGCACACCTGTCATCACTTCCAACATATCTTCAATGCCGGAACTCGCCGGGGACGCCGCTTTTCTTGTTGATCCCCTTTCAGTTGACTCTATCTCAAATGGGATCAATATCCTTGCAGGCAATAATGAGTTAAGAGGAAAGTTGTCAAAGAAGGGGTTTGAGAGAGCACGTTGTTTCTCCTGGACGGAGACCGCACGGAAAACACTTGAAGTCTATGAAAAAGCCGTAGATTGACGGTACTATCATGAATGTATACCTGAAAGGAATTCATTGAAAAGACTTCTGAACTGGCTGGGAGGTGAAAAGGGGAAGGGAAGCGGCTTCTCCTTTCTTTCTTTGGGAAACCTGCTTATCGCTTTCATAACCTATCTCAGGTTCGCTGAAGTAGCAAACATCTTCGGGACAACCTGGCAGACTGACGCTGTTTCAATCGCTATGGTTATACCCATTCTCCTCCAACAGGTAATATCCACTGCTTTCGGTGCCGCATTCATGCCAATCTATGCAAGAGTAATGCTCGACAAAGGGGATGATGCTGCAAATCGCCTGATCAGCAGAATAATCAACTGGATGTCCATATCCGGCGCTCTTCTTATCGGTGTAATTTTCTTCTTCGGATCATCAGTTGTTCGAATCATTGGTCCGGGTCTGGACGGGAATACATCCATTCTTGCTGGTGAGATGCTGAAGATATTCCTTCCTGTAATTTTCTTCAACTCCATAGAAGGAGTTTTGCATAACTTCATGATCTACGGAAAAAGGTACGGTCTTGTCAGCTTTGTCCGTGTCTTTCAGATTATTGTCTCGTACATAATCCTTCTTCTGGGACATGATAAACTAGGCATCATGATAATACCGATATCCGGTGTTGCAGGTGCCGTTGCATCGTTCTCCATATCCGCTTTCATTTCTCTGCGTCTCCGTCTGCGGTACCAAATGGTGATCGATCCGAGAGACAGTGATTTCAGGGAAATAATAAGGCTGGCCTTACCCGTCATAATTGGTGTTGTTACCGGCTTTCTCGGTCCTGTAGCGGATAAGGTTATGGCTTCCTTACTGAGGACAAGTTCAGTAACCGCTATTGATTACGCGACAAGAATAAGAAATCTTATCAGGATCGTTCTTATCCAGCCTATTATCGTTCTTTCAACTGTCACTTTTTCGAAAATAGCTGCACAGAATAGTATTCCGCGACTGAAAAAAGAAATCTCACGTTTCATTACATATGTCTCGTATTACACGGTACCAGTGAGTGGAGCGCTTGTCATTCTATCGGTACCACTGATATCGATTCTCTTTCAAAGAGGTAATTTCGGTCCCGGGCAGTCAGAACATGTAGGATATGCACTGGCATTCTATTCTCCATGGTTCGCCCAGTTCGGAATAGGAATGATAGTAAGCAGGGCATTCTATTCTCTTAAGGAAACTGTTACTCCTGTTGTTCTTGGTATATGGGGTGTCTTTGCAAATGTTCTTCTTAACGTAATCCTTATGCCTTCACTTGGCATAAGGGGACTGGCACTGGCGACAACCCTGACATCTACAGCCAAAACGATTTTTCTCGTTTACCTGCTCAGAAAACGACTGGGAGGAATAAAGGGTTCAGTTTTCATTCCTGAATACATGAAAATTCTCGGAGGAACAATAGTAATGATAGGGTGGCTGATTATTTCAGGAAACCTGTTCCCTGTAAACCTGTACGCTCCTCTATCTGAGCGAATCGTGAACCTGTTACTGAGAATTATTCCGGCTGCAGCAATATATCTCACTGCTACAGCTATCTTTGGATCAGAGATTTCCAAAAAGATTCGGGATACCGTCAAGAACAGATTTGGTTCAACGCGAAACGGTTCTTAAGGATCGTTCCGTCATTTCCCGGACACGTCATTCAGCAGAGTTGCTTTAGTCTGACTGATCTTAACAGCTGCAATAGCAATACCCATCAGGAGCCAGAAGAGACAGCTTGTCTGATTCCATTTAAGAAAATTATCCATGGTCTGGTGAGTAAAGAAGCCAATAAATCCTGCTGCAATACCGATTCCCCATGGCCGGGGAACTCTCTTGTATGCGCTGAATGAAACCATAGCTGCAGACAATAGAACCAGAAAGAGCGCGCCAAGCCCAACAAGTCCTCCACGGACAGCATGTGTCAGAATCAGGTTGTTAAGACCGCCGAATTGTTTCATATGATCTGTACTTACAGTGTGTCTGACTTCCCAGAAACTGTATAACCTTGTCCTTCCCCAGTAATGGGGTTTCGACCCCCATCCTGTCCCGGTTAACGGTGATTCCAGAAATTCCCTGTAAAACCCTTTGTACGTGATATACCTGTGCAAAAGAGTGGGTTGATGCATCAGTTCTGCCGGGTTTGCGAAAAAACTCATCTGACGCTCGAACACATCAGCATATTTAACGAGTACTCCTGCGAAAAGCAGTCCCATCAGAATTGGAATCCAGATCCTTTTTCTGAATCGATATACCATCACAATTGCACATCCCAGAGTGACTGACATAAGCCCTCCCCGGGAAAACGTAAACAGTACGCTGAGAACCCCCAGCGCTGCAGCTGAGAAGGAAACTATTTTCCATGTCAACGATTTTTCCCACATCCCCAGGGCAATTGATAAAGGAACGGTAAGCTCAAGATATCCGGAAAAGACGTTGGGGCTGTAAAGGAAAGAACCTACTCTTCCCTTGTATACGTAACCCAGGGCCATATCAATTCTGGAAAATCCGGAAATGGAGAAGTACTCTGCCACACCAAGTATGCTGGCAAACAGCAGCGCAAGAGCTATTGATCTGCCAAGGCGCTGCAGCTTATTATCGGTATTGCAGAGATCGGGGATTATGAAAATAAACGGCATGAAAAGGAAAATAGTACTTCCCTCTCTCACAGCATTCCAGAAGAACTGTCCGTGAATATGAATGGAGATCGTAATGCTTACTACCTGAACAAGAAAAGCCAGAAGTACAAGTTTTACAGAAAGAGGCAACGAAGGCAATGGACGGTTCCTTAGAATTGTACCCGCAGCATAGAAGAGGAACAGGCAGAATCCTGCCAGGGTGATTATTGTGGGGAAGAAGACCCCAATCGCTACCTGCGATCCTCCTAACAGTATGAAAAAGGGAACTGCAGGTATCCAGAGGGAAGGGTTGGATTTCCAGACCAGCAGAGAAGGGATAACCAGAACAGCGATGAGCGCTAACCTTTGTTTTAAAGGGAAATGCATAATCATTAAGACATATATTCCTGCAAGTACAAGAAGTACGATTACTCTTCGAAAAGTAAGTCTGAACTCAGGTGCCAAATTCTTAATTGATGATAATTCTGATAGTTTCAAGCTGGTTTTCCTAAACTCAGTTGACAGGCTCTACCCTGTGCTTAACTACTGCATCCTCAAGGGATTTAACTTCCGGGAAGTAACGCTGCATTAAGTCAGAACAGTATTCATCTACTTTTGATTCAAGAAATTCCCGATCAATTTCCCAGATAGGATCGTATCTTTTCCTGGCTTTAAATGCGTGTGATTTGGAATAATTAAGAGTTGAAGCACAAATACCAAGAAAGTCTGCGATATTCTGAAGGTTATCCCCTATTCTGTCTGTTCGAATAACCAGCAGTCTCTCTTCAGGAACCGTGTCAAGAATACTTCTGTTGTAATCCGTCCAGTAAGAGAAATATCCATTTACGGTATAAAGACCTCTGTCCAGAAGAACCTGTTCTTCAGCAGTGTGCTGAAAATGATCAGCTCTGAAATAATCCCTGCGGAGTTTCCACCAAAAGTCTGCTGAATCATGACTAAGGTGATGGTTCATGAAGGAATTCATCCAGGAGTAACAATCTCTAATTGTCAGTATGAATTTGGACTTTGGAAATTCATTTATCAGGATACTGAGGGAATGACTCAGTAAATGAGAGGATTCCATTTCCAGCCATAACTTTCTATCTCTCTCCCGGATAAATTTGATCTGGTCCTCTATCGTAAGTTCTTTATTGAGAAACGGAACGGCATTGGCAGCAAGGCGTCGTATATCGATTTCATGTCCTGATTTGTATTTATCCTCTAATATTGCTGATAAAGAATGCGTTCCAGATTTCAGCATTCCTATACAATAGGCATGAAATTTTCTTGGTTGAAGAAAAGGTCGAAGAGGGAACAGAAACGCTTTGCGCATCCAGTAAGGGATATTTGATTTGTCCATAAATTCATTACTTTCTCTGAAAATGTGTCAATCTTTCTCAACGATATAATCTGATAAATGGAGAATCTATCATTCGCCAGGAACTGCTGATCAGAAGCTATCCCATCCGGTCAAACTCAAGTAAGATAAGCAATATACGTTAGAAAAGAATGAGGGAACAATACAGATAATACCATGATCGCGTCAAATCCAAAAGGAATTCATTGGTAATCCTCCAAAAATTCTGCAAAGATAGAGTAGAAGTCTTTGTTAGTGAATTTCAGCTTTCTCCGAAAAGGGCTTTGAAATCATTCTCGGTTCTGCGGGTTTGCAGCAAGGTGGGTTCTGCATCCTTCTGAGGATCGGTATTCTGGACGAATTCCTCGCAGTAGTTGTTCCCGG
>JAIOSX010000301.1 GCA_021107345.1 Candidatus Aegiribacteria sp. | reverse complement strand
CGACAGGTTGGATATGCTTTTTGCGGCAAGGGACATGTACCAGGTTCGAGGCTCTGCTGAAACATGGGAATACAGACTGGGTCTCAGCGGTGATATACAGATTACAGCAGCCCTTACGCTTCTTAGAACTGATCCGGATAAATGGGGAAGATCCTGGCTGATAACCGATATGCTTGCTGAGGAAGGCTATACCGCTATGGCAGACAGCATAGCCCGGGCATCCGGTGATAACTCTTTCGCAACCGGTGTATCGATGTCGATCCTCAGGGAGACGGCACAGTACGGAGAGCTTCTTGCGTTATGTGATTCAATTGCACCCGACCTGCCTGATTCTCTCAGGGCAAGAGCCGCCCTGTTTCGAGCAAGAGCCCAGAGGGCTTTGCAGAGACCTCACGAGGAATACTATGGAAGCTACCTCGCGTTCGCGGTTTTTTACCCATGGCACGAAAAAGCATCTGAAGCTGCCTATATGGCGGCAAGATATTACGATTCTGAGCGGAACTGGCCCGCCGCGGCAGATGCCTACATGGCAGCCTTATCCTCCGGAAATGCAGGAGAAGCCAGAGCTCACTGGAGGGGGGGGTTCTGCCATTATATGTGCGGAAGAGGAAGTACAGGTGATTCCATCTGGATTGCGGGAATAGAGAAATACCCCTACTCTGCATGGTGTGATGAGATGTTGTTCTGGAGGGCCAGGTACGCAAACAGAACAGGTGATGCAGGTAGGGAGAATGAGCTTCTCCGTGAGACCGCAAGAAGGCATCCGTGGGAATTCTACGGGCTTCTTGCCGCAGCAAGAACAGGTTCAGATTATCTTAACATTGAAATCCAGGAGATTCGACTGCTCGAAAACGCAGTTACTTCTGAAGCGGTTGACATGATGTCTCGCGGGTACGGTTCGATGGCCTCTTCCATGCTGTCCGGAACCGAACTCTGCGATGCGGGAACCCGCTGCGCGGCACTTTCTCTTATGGGTGAGCAGCACGGTACTCTATCTCTACTTCGCAGACTTGATTTTCAGCTGAGAAGCGGAAACAGAGGTATCCTTCCGGACACCCTGCTATGCTTTTACTTTCCCGCTCCCTACAGGGAGCTTACCGAAAGTATTGTGGCGGGAATGGATATTCCTCCGGGCGCAGTGACAGGCCTTATGCGGCAGGAGAGTTATTTCAGCAGGTGGGCCAGATCATGGGTGGGGGCATCAGGGCTGATCCAGCTTATGCCCGGTACCGCAGGGGATATTGCAAGATGGTATGGCCTGCCGGTGCTTTCAGGGTCCGATTTCTTTGTTCCGGAAAAATCCATATTGTACGGGGCACTATACCTTGCAAGACAGTATTCAGCGTTCAACGGCTCATCGGTTCTTGCGCTTGCAGCCTACAATGCCGGCCCCGGAAATGCCGCCAAATGGATGGAGGCGTTTCCCCTTGAGGAAGACGATCCCGAATTGTTCATTGAGCAGATACCACTCACGGAGACGAGGGGCTATGTAAAGCATGTAATGGCGAATGCATGGATCTATTCGGAGATGTTCAATTGAGATACCTTATACATATATCAGTAATACTCATGATCTTCCTGTCATGCAATCATGTTCATGAAGAGAATATTCCTCTTCTCGAACCGGTAGTGGAAGTCAGGGCGGATGTTTTTTCTGGAACGGATTCCCTCTGCCTTGCGGGGGAATTCCAGCCCGTGCGGGATTCCCTGCTGTTCATCCTCAGCGCGGACTCAGCTCTTCAGGATGAGGCCCTCTTCAGGATACTTGGGTTATACCATGGCAGGGCGATGGAAGATGAGTTCGTGACGCTCCTTGACAGCCTTGAACTGGAGGGTTTTGGCCCCCTTACCGGATGGAAGGTTTCAGCACTGGATCTTGCCGGGAATCCCGGAAGAGCTCTTGTTTATGTATCTCCCGGGCAGTCATCGCTGTACGCATGGCTGTCATGGGAGATTGATTCTCTGGAATGCCGGATCGATATATCGGACAATCCCGGCCCCTGCGACGCTTACGCAATGGGGCGTACCGCCGCGCCTGGAAGTTTTACTCCGGGCAGGCTGCGCTTTCTCGCGGAGTATGAAACACTCTTTCCATCTATAAGGGATGTGATACTGATAGAATTGAAGGTATCAGCCGATACATCGGGTTCCTGGATGATTGAAATACTGAATGAGATATCAGAGACATCCAGGAGCGAGCTTTTGCTTCAGGAAAAACAGGCTATGGATGATTCCGGTTCCTTCCAGTACTGGGAGGGAATAATGAACACCGGAACCTCCGCATGTTCTGTTGCCGTAGAAGAGATCCTGCAGCGGTATCCTGAGGAATACAGCCCCCGCTGGAATATCGTTGACTGTCTCGCTGGATACGGCGATATCGATCTTGTCCCTGAGTATTCAAGCAGAGGAGACTCATGGCACAGAACAGGTTCCGATATGGCTGTTCTGCTGAAACAGGAAAAGTTCAGTGAACTTCTTCGACTGACAGGCAGCGTTAGTGTCGGAGCCCCCGATTCCATCAGGGCAAGGGCCGCTCTTTTCAGGGCTCACGCACTGAAAGGTTCGGGAAATCCGGGAAGCGCTTACTATCCGGCCTATCTGGAATTTGCCGTCGGGTTTCCGCTTCATCCATTTGCCAGGGAAGCCGCATACAATGCCGGCAAGTATTACGACTGTGAACAGGAATGGAACAGCGCTGCCAATGCATATCTGACTTCACTGAGAACTTCGGGTTCATGGGGAGGCGATGAAAGGGCTCATTGGCGCGGCGGGTTCTCCCTTTACATGTCAGGCAGGTTCATAGAAGCAGATTCCCTCTGGTCCCATGCGTGCGAAAGATGGCCGGCCGGTTACTGGAGAGATGAGATGTTGTTCTGGAAGGCCAGGCTGGCGGGCGATCTCGGGAGACATGGTCTCAGGGATTCGCTTCTTCTTGTAGTTACTGAAGAGCACCCCTGGGAGTTTTACGGATTGCTGGCCGCGGAAAGACTTGGGATCCGGAACGGCAATGGGTTCCCGGTGATGGAAATAGATCTGATGGATGATAGTATATGTTCACTTGCTATTGAGATGACTGCTTCCGGATTCGGTGTCGCGGCAGTGGAAATGCTCTCCGAGGGATCTCCCGGCTCCCCCTCCGCCAGGGCGATTGCGCTCTCCCTGATGGGGCGTCACGGATGCGTTCTGAGATTACTGCGTGCTCTTGATACAGACCAGAGAGAGTATTCGGACGAAATGCTTCCGGATTCCCTTCTGTGTTTTTACTTTCCCTCGCCTTACAGAGACCTTGCATCGGAGGCAACGGATTCCCTGGCCCTTGAAGCGAACGTATTGCAGGGAATAATGAGGGAGGAGAGTTACTTTGACCGCTGGGTGATCTCCAGGGCGGGAGCCATGGGTGTAATACAGCTGATGCCGGGTACTGCGTACGATGTTGCAAGATGGTATGAACTGCCATTTCTGGAAGCTGACGATTTCTTTGATCCGGTTATATCGGTTCCGTACGGCGCGTTGTACATAAACAGGCAGTACAGCGTTTTCAACGGTGAGACTCCCCTGTTCCTGGCGGCCTACAATGCAGGTCCGGGTAACGCGACAAGATGGGTTGATATGCACGGATGGAATTCTGCCGACCCTGAGTTGTATATTGAACAGATAACCTACAGGGAAACTAGAATCTATGTGAAGAAAGTCCTAAGGTCTGCCTGGATATACGAAAGGCGATGAACATGATACCTATAATATTGATGATAGCTACAGGTTACTTTGTCGAGCCCCAGGTTCCCACTACCCTGGTGTATCCACCATTCGGGCACTGCATGGGTATCTACAGGGCGGGAACGGAACAGCTTTCGATGCTTCTTGGAGGCCTTGTAAGATTCGATAACACCCAGGGACTTGCATGTGTCAAGCTTGATGACTGGGATGATCCCGGTTCTGCAGACGATGACGAACTTGCCGTATACGGAGTGAATTCAGGCAGCGGCCATATCATCTACAATGCGAATATGTATACTCTTGGCCTCTACGGCGGGAGTGGTTCAGGTACTGATGAACTGCTTCATCCCCACGGAATCGCAGCAGACCCTTCAGGCCTCATCCTTGTCGCCGACACGGGTAACAGGAGGGTCGTGATTTTAAGGAGGAACGGCTCAAGACTGGTTCCAGACGGAGTACTGCATAGTGATTTCCAGGAACCGTGGGATGTGTCCATGGACGGAGCCGGCGACATCTATGTTACGGACAGGGCCGGGGACAGGCTTTACATCTACAGCTCCCTTTCCGATACACTGCCGGAGATCATTGAGATAGATTCTCCTACGGGGGTGGACGCTGTAAGTGGTAATAACTGGTTTCATAATGAGGAAGGATTCACTGTCGTGATTTCGGAAGATGCCTCCTCCATAGTGAAGCTGGTGGAGGGCGAGATCATATGTGAAGCTGACCTTACCGACTGCAACGGCGATGTCTTCAACTATCCCGCCATCGATTTCTGGGGTAATGTCTGGGTTACGGACAGTATTTCCTGCTGTGTACACAAATTTACCGACAGTCTCGATTACATCTGTAGTTTCGGCTCGGAAGGCAGCGGAGACAGGGAATTCTATTCCCCTACCGGTCTTGCTATCTGGAGACGCTACGGGCAGGTTTTCATTGGTGAGAGGGAAGGCGCCAGGTACTTCTGGATAGGTGCCGATCTCATTGATGTGAATATCGAATTCACCGGACGTGGTCTCCATATAGACGGCATACTTACAGAATGCGCGCTTGTCGATGCCATGATCGCAGACGGGGAAGGAGAGCCTGTCTTCCGACTTGCCGAAGGGAGGTATCCTGCAGGTTCTTTCCGCGTTGATTGGGAAGGAATCACAGCAAGAGGTATTCAGGTGCCCGGAGGTGATTATAGTATTGAGCTGGTTATTCAGCCGGTATACTCCAGCAAAGGTTACTTCAGCAAGATGTTCACTGATGATTTTACCCTGGATGATCTACAGGATGTTGAACTGCGATAGGAGTGTGTTCGGCAATAAATCTTTGGACGCGTTCCAGAGGAGGTATAACTCCTGAAATACATACTCCTGATGGTTCTTCTACTGCTTTCCGCATTCTTCAGCGGTTCGGAAACCGCCTGCTTCAGCCTTGACCGGCTTCAGAAAAGAAGGCTGCGAAGAACGGAATCCGGAAGAAGGGTTCTATACCTTCTTTCCAGCCCAGAGAAACTACTCTCTGTAATTCTTTTCGGGAATACGGTCGTTAATATCACCGCTTCGGCCATTGCAGCATCCATTGCAGCAGGAATGTTCCCGGACAACAGCAGTCTCAGTCTTGGCATAGCCGTAGGTGCGATGACATTTCTGCTTCTGGTTTTCGGTGAGATATCTCCCAAGACTCTGGCTGTATCCCGCGCGGAAAAATGGGCAGCAAGGAGTTCTTCCGTACTGCTGGTATTCATGAGGATATGTACGCCCATCGCTTCCACTCTTTCAAAATTCTCGAAGTTCGTATCCGGAAAAATCGGAATCAACAATCCCGGCAGCAGGCTTTCCCGCGAGGAGATAATTGCCCTGGTCGAACTCGGACAGTCCGAAGGTCTGTTAGGATCCGAAGGTGGAGCCACGCTGAAACTGCTGACGTTGAATGAATCTCAGTGTACCGATGTTATGAAATCCAGGTCGGAAGTAGCCGTACTGAGAACAGGATGGGGTGAGGAGCGGTTCAGCGAAGTTATGCGAAGCACGGGATATACGAGATTCCCGGTACTGGACGGACCTATGGAAAAGGTAATCGGCTATGTGGATTCCAGGGAGTATTTCATCGCAGGGGATGGAGAACCACTTATTCTACATGATCTTCCTTCCTTCCCGGAGAATGCCCCCCTTGAAACCGTTCTTATGGGTTTGCGGGATTCAGATGAAGATGCCGGTGCGGTATTCGATGAATACGGTGACTGGACCGGCATAGTTACAGTGCATGATATCCTTGATTATTTCCTTTTCAGTTCAGCCTCTCCTCCCGGGACCCTCCCGGCAGGAGTAAGCGTTAAGGAAGATTGGCTTGAAATACCAGCTGCATTGAAGCTCACTACCTTTTCGGAGCTCTCGGGAAAAAAGCTCGAAGCCAGGTACGCTGAGACATGCGGCGGACTTATTCTGGAGGTTACTGGAAGAATACCATTCGAGGGAGAGGAAATAGAAATTTCGGGATACGTTTTCAGGATCGTTTCCAGGGAGGGCCCCAGACTTGATCGTATGGAAGTCAGGCTTATAAGGGACAAGGAAACACTGAAATGATGCTATTACTGTTTGTATCCGCAGTACTTCTGGCAACCTTTTCAAGCGGTACCGAAATTGCTTTCTCGGCAGCCAGCAGAATAAGAGCCTACAGCCGCCTGAGGGAGGGCAGGAAATGGGCCCGTCTTTCTCTGAGTTTCATTGATAATCCCAGAAGATACCTCACTACAACACTGGTGGGAACAAATATCGGCACTGTTCTGGCGTCGATTATCACTTCAAGATTCGCCGAAAGCACTCATATTCCGTGGCTTGAACCGGTTCTGATAGTTCTCCTGTCCTTTTTCATGCTCATCTTCGCGGAAATGATCCCCAAGCACCTGATGCTCGTTTCAAGGGAAACCGTGGTGTCGAATCTTGCCCTTCCCCTGCTATTATTGAGAACAGTGTTTTTTCCGGTCATCCTCATCGCTGATTCCGTCTCTTCACTGATAGTGGGCAGAAGGGCTGATTCCCGTGTATTCGAGAGTAAAAGTGAAATACTGGGGCTTCTCGCTGATTCGTCATCGGATACAGGACCAATTGCGGAAAGAATCCTCAGAATGAACGATGTACGTATCGGTAATGTAATGAGAAAGCTCGGTGAAATACCCGTTACCCGCAT
>JAIOSX010000273.1 GCA_021107345.1 Candidatus Aegiribacteria sp. | reverse complement strand
GGGTGATTTTGACAGTCTGAATGAGTGTATTGAAGAAAAAGGTCAGTGGGATGATGAGATTGAATGCCAGCGCAGGGACAGCACAACATTTATAGCACATGCTACAGCTGTGGCTGTGGATACTGATGACGAAGATCCATGTTACGTTCTTTCATTTCTGGATATCACCAAGCGAGTCCATCTGGAGAAAAGGCTCACTGAGCTTTCACTCCGTGACAGTCTTACAGGCCTTTACAATCGGCGCGGATTCATGGCCCTGGGCAAGCAGCTGCTTGATTCTTTCCTTCGAAAACAACCGGAAATCGGCCTTCTTTACGTTGATCTCGACTACCTGAAACTTATAAATGACAGGCTGGGCCATTCAGAGGGTGACATCGCTCTTGAAACCACTGCAAGAGTATTGAGCAGCAGCTTCAGAGATTCAGACATCATAGCCAGGCTGGGCGGGGATGAATTCGTGGTGCTTTTCCTTGACGCCACTGATCTCACCGTGGAATCAATCAGGGAGAGAATAGACAAACGGCTTGAAGAGACCATCAAGACTAAACCTCTTCCCTTCACGCTGTCCCTGAGTATAGGGTATTATTCAACTGTACTGTGTTATCAGACTCATATCGGACAACTCCTCAGCTGCGCCGATTCTCTTATGTACGAAGACAAAGATAAAAGAAGAGCTTCTATCAGCGAGGATGACATACTGCGCAGGACGGATCAACTGACCTGATCCCCTCTGACGAACTCTGAACTCTGGAAGGACAGGTATCATGGGAACAGCGTTCTTGATACTGAGTCTGCCGCAGAAAGGGCAAAGAGCAACTGCACCAACGGAACTTGACAGAAGCATTAAATTGGAATACGATTCCATATTCGAGTATTAGAATATCCTATCACAGAAACGGTGAAATGACTCCTGATAACAAACCCGACCAGACCCGTTTCGATATGAATACTGAAGTACTCAAAGCTATGGCGCATCCAGTAAGACTTATGATAATTGATGAGCTGCTCAGGAATCCCAGATGCGTTACTGGCATACATGAAATACTGGATGTCAGGCAACCCAACATATCCCAACACCTTTCAATTCTGAGGAATTCCGGAATAGTTGCATCGGACACCGACGGCTCCTTCAGATGCTACTACCTTTGCAGACCCGGTCTTGTCAAAGCTGTTCTGAAAACGCTGAACAAGGTATGGCCAGAAGCAAATATTGAAGATGTTAGAGGTAAATTCAAACAGGCATCGAACCAGCGCCTGAACAAACAGGGGAAATAACCCCGGAAGGAGTCCTTAATGGGAAAAGTGGCTTTCATCTGTAATGGATGTGAAAACTCAAATATATATCCTGCATTCGTCCTTGCTTCCTCAGCCGTTGCATCAGGCGATGATGTGATCATTTTCTTTACACCGCCAGCGGTTCCAGCTCTGAAGCCAGGCTACCTGGAAAGCATGACCGGAAAAGGTATGCCTGATATGAAGGATCTTCTTGAGGGGGTAATGGTTCTCGGCGGTCGTATGATGCTGTGTGAACTGGGTCTTGATGTCCATGACGTTACCGCTTCCGACCTGAGGGATGATATTGTAATAGGTGGAGCGACCACTTTCATGGCCGAGATTCAAGACGCGAAAACAACATTCTCATTCTAGTGTCCTATCAAACATCAACTGACGCATCCTGCGACATCTGGTACTCGATATGACACTAACACGAAAGGAACTGTAAAATGGCTTCAATCATACTTGACGCACTTGGAATGAAATGCCCCCAGCCGATACTTAAGATAGCTATCAAGGCCAAGGAACTGCAGCCGGGTGACATGCTGGAAGTTCTTGCGGACTGCCCGTCTTTTCCTGTTGACATAAAGGCATGGTGCGAACGAACCGGAAAAACTCTACTGTTCTGCGCCACTGAAGGAGACGGCAAGCACAAAGCACAGATCCAGTTCTAACAACCGGTCAATTACGATAATGAAAGATTTCGAGCCACGTATCATAGGGTTTCTCTGTAACTGGTGTTCCTATGCGGGAGCAGACCTTGCCGGTACAAGCAGGCTGAAAATGCCCCCGAATCTGGTTCCGATAAAAGTCATGTGTTCCAGCAGGGTTGATCCTGAAATGGTGACGGATGCCTTCCTTCGCGGTGCCGACGGCGTGCTTATCGCCGGATGTCACCCGGGCGACTGCCACTATGATAAAGGAAATTATTACGCAAGGCGGAGATTTGCAGTACTGAAGAAGGTAGTCGAGAGCCTGGGTCTTGAAGCAGACAGGCTCCGTCTCTCCTGGATTTCCGCCTCTGAGGGAGCCCGATTTCAGCAGGTCGTGAAGGAATTTACCGAGAAGATAAGGAAGCTGGGCCCGAATCCTACAGGAAAGGAAACCCTTCTGTAGTGGCTGCCGACGTCCTCGTCATAGGGGCTGGCGTCGCTGGAATGAAGGCGTCCCTCCTTCTCGCCTCGGCTGGAAGGCATGTTCATCTGGTCGAGAACTCCTCGGTAATAGGCGGCAGGCTCATCCGCTGCGAGGATATATTCCCTGCGATGGAATGCGCCACCTGCATGGTCTCACCCATGCAGCAGGATGTTCTAAGGAATGATCTCATCAATATAGTAACACTGGGGGATATACTCTCTATTGAAGGTTCTATAGGAGACTTCCGTGTAAGGATACGTAAGCGAGCATCATGCGTGGATTCCGTGGCTTGCATCGGTTGCGCTGAATGCTGGAATGCCTGCCCGGTCGAGATCAACAATAAATTCGAAGAGAACCTTTCGAAAAGAAAGGCCATCTCAGTTCCATGCGCAGGAGCTCTTCCCAATGTCCCATGGATTGACAGGGAACACTGCCTCAGGTGGAACGGCGATGAAAACTGCAGCCTGTGTGCCGAAGCGTGCGTTTTCGCTGCGGTGGATTATTCCGAAAAGGATTCGGAGTTTGAGATAACAGTATCCGACATAATACTGTCAACTGGTTATCAGCCTTCCCCCGGAGAGGTGTTCGAGAAATTGCAATGGGGAATCTGTTCGGGGGTTTTCACCGCACCGGAATTCGAGCGGTATTACTCCTCAAACGGTCCAACATCCGGGGAACTGGTAACAAAGGACGGATTGAAACCTGAGTCCGCGGCGATAATTGTCCACGCATGCGGCACAGGCAGTTATTCGAATATCAATACAATGTACTCTCTCAAATTCCTTCACTACCTGAAGGAAAAGCTCCCGGGTATCCGGCCTGTAGTATTTCTCGATACTTCATACTCACCCGATGCTCTTGCGGACAGGTACCATCAGAAATGGCTGAATGTGGAAGCTGATGTGGTTCTTTACAATCAGACCCCTGAAGTACGAGCCATCAGCGATGGAATTAGCCTGAGTATTACCTGCAGCACAGCTGATGGTAGCTTCTCGACGGAAGCTGACCTGCTTGTGCTCGGTACAGCGATACTGCCTTCAGCAGGAACTTCGGAATTCATCAAGCTGTTTGGCATTGAGTGCAGCGATGACGGATTCGCGACAAGCCCTGAACCTGAGCGTTCATCAGTAATGACCACTGTTCCGGGGATATTCACCGCAGGATGCACAGGTGGCCCTCTGGATATATCATCTTCAGTTACCGAAGCTGCCGCCGCAGTCGGCAGGGTACTGGCGGATGCTAACAGGGGAGGAAAATGAGAACCGGCGTTTTCGTCTGCAGCTGCGGTCCTAATATCGGTGACAGGATCGATATCAAGAAGATCGCTGAAGAAGTTTCTACAATCGATGGTGTTATACTCGCGGAAACCCACAATTTGCTTTGCTCCCCTGACGGGAAGAAATACCTGGCGTCTAAAATCGAGGAAAACAATCTGGAAAGAGTAGTCATTGCAGCGTGTTCCCCCCGGGAGCACGAGGTAACCTTCATGAAAGTCTGCGAGACAGCCGGGATCAACCCTTTCATGATGCAGATGGCGAATATTCGTGAGCAGGTAGCATGGGTAACACCCGACAGAGAATCCGCAACGGAGAAGGCTCTTAGACTTGTAATGGGTGCCATAAGCAGGACCACTCGCCATAAGCCCCTGGAGAAGACAAGTATCGTCTGCAACCCAGAGGTAGCAGTTATAGGCGGCGGAGTTTCAGGTATGTCCGTTGCTCTTATTCTCGCAGATGCGGACAGAAGGATAACGATCATCGAGAGAAGCTCTTCATTAGGCGGCCATCTGGAGAATGAAAAACTTGCGGAACACCTTGCAGAAAGAGTGACAGGACGTAGCGAGATCACGGTTATAACCGGACGCGAACCGGGGGAGATCGTCGGTTTCTTCGGAAACTTCATAATTAACCTTGGTGAAGATGCTGACGAGATAAAGACTGGATCGATAGTACTCGCCACCGGATGCACAGTAGATGAAAGCGGCAGAGCAGTCACTCCGGAAGGATTCGGGAAAATGACGGAAATGCTCAGAATCTCAACTGATGATAACGGTTTTCCGAACCGCGAGCATGATTCCCTCGCTCCGGTATCGACTCCTATTGACGGTGTATACGTAACCGGATGTACCGGAGGGCTATGCAGCCTCAAAGAGGCCGTATCTCAATCGGAGGCAGTAGCCGGTACGATACTCTCTTCCCTTATTCCCGGCAGGGAAGTCGAAACCGAACCGAGAACGTCCGTTATTTCAGAAACCCTCTGCCGCGGATGCATGACCTGTATGGAGGTTTGCGGTTACGGAGCAATCTCATTCGATGAAGAAAGGCTGGTCTGTACTGTAAACAGTGTCCTGTGCAAAGGATGCGGCAACTGTGCAGGAGCATGCCCCTCCGGAGCTATCAGGGCCCAGCATTTCACACCAGACCAGATCCGCTATCAGATGGCGGGGCTTCTGAGATGAGCAGTACAGCAGTGGAATCCGGGAGAAAAATGAATTCCATATTGATTGATTTGATTGAAAAGGCCATGAGCAGTGGTATTGTCAGTTCAGTGATGGTTCCATCCAGGGGGCCCGGGAATTCTTTCCCATGGACTCTTGTTAGTGATGTTTCCGCCCTGGAGCAGGCTGAACCTCTTCCTCCAGTCATGTCCGTTCAGGGAGCAAAAGCCCTGGCTTCGTTCGCCCAGTCTCTACCGGAGGAAAAACTGCTGGCTGTTATGCGCCCATGTGAAGCAAGGGCTGCTGTCGAGCTTTCAAAACTTGAACAGATCAACCTCGACAACATCATCCTTCTCACTATGGACTGCCCCGGCACGATATCCCTCTCCGAGTACAGTGAAGATAGTACAATGGAACCGGATTTTAACCACCCGGAAACGCTTCGCCCCCTTTGCAGGCAGTGCACGGAATTCACCTCGGCAGGTGATCTGTGCCTTGCTGTGCATGGAGGACTCGATGCGGTGGTTCCCCTGACAGCCAGAGGACATGATATTCTCGGTTCTCTTGGAATGAAGACGGAATCCGATGTATCCGAATGGGAGGAATGGGCGAGCGATCTCAGGCTGCAGCGGGAAAAATTCAAGGCCGACAGTACAGAGAGTTTAAAAGAGGCATACAATGGCCTGCAGGGACTGGTCGAGGCTTTCAGCGGATGCATTTCCTGCCGCAGCTGCAGAACAGTATGTCCGATCTGTTACTGCAGACTCTGCTTCATAGATATGAAAGACAGACGTTCGCCGGCTTCTGAATACCTTGAACGATCCGGTAACGCTGGAGCAACAAGGCTTATGTCGAATACTCTTCTCTTTCACATCGGCAGAATGGCGCATATGAGCCTTTCATGCGTATCATGTGGAATGTGCGAGGATGCCTGCCCTTCCGACATTCCAATAGGCAGGCTCGTCAGCATGGTTTCCGATAACACCACGGAGCTTTTCGGCTACAGCGCCGGAAGTAATCCTGAAGACCCTCTCCCCCTCAATACTTTCCGCCTGGAAGAACTTCATGAATACGAAGATTAATAACACCGGAGGTGGTTTTGGTTAAAAACACTGTACTGATATCCGAATCATCAACCCGGGATACTCTGATACAGATACTTGTTCGACTTCTTGAGAACGATAAAGTTGATTCGGTTTTCGCTCTCCGCGGAACAAGACAGGAGGGGAGATACTGCTATTCCCTGATAACAGACCCTTCCCTTGTAAGCGATGTTCTTCCCTTCCATCCTGTTATGCCTGTACAGGGGGCCAGGGCCCTTTCAGAACTTACCATCACAGAACCCTTAAAACGCCCTGTAGCCGCGCTTCTGAGACCATGCGAGATCCGGGCCTTCGTAGAGAACGTTAAACAGTCTCAGGGAAGCCTTGAGAATATCTTTATCATCAGCTGCACATGTCCTGGTGTGATACCGGCATCGAAACTGCTCGGGGAAGAAAGGGAGGACATTCTAAGAAACCTTGATGAGAACATCAGAAACGCATGCAGGATATGTACCGCATTCATTCCCGGCTCACAGGCCGATATGACTGTTCTTGCGGCTTCGGATGAACCACATGACGGTACTGTTATTTATCTGCATTCGGAAAGGGCTGTAGAGATTGCTGATGAACTTGAGTCCTGTTCGCTGGAAACGGGTCAGCCACCCGCTGAACTCACATCCGGACTTCTTGAAACGAGAAAAGAGGCACTCAGGGAGTTACTGAGGGATACTCCGGCAGTAAGTGATGGCCTGCAGTCACTGGTATCGCTCTTCTCATCCTGTATAGGATGCCGCGGATG
>JAIOSX010000118.1 GCA_021107345.1 Candidatus Aegiribacteria sp. | reverse complement strand
CTGGCGTCCGTTGCGGTCAATGTTGTCATTCTACACCTCCTCAATATGTACTACTTTATGTACATGTAATATGATCGAGGTAAAGCAATGTCAATCCTTGCTGTTCCAGAGTAAATGTACTCCGGTATTCACAAGAGCAGGAAGATCCATATCTCTGGATATTACGATAAGAGAACCCGATGGAATAGACAGCTCATTTCTCAGCCTTGTCAGTAGATGGACCAGAAGAGAGGACGGAGTCTCGGATAAGAAAGGAGTTCCTCTTTAATTGACGCATCATGTACCATCAGAATCTTTCTTCTGATTCAAGGCAGCTTGTGCGGCTGCAAGTGGGGTTCGGGTTCCGCTCGCGTCTTCCGTGGCGGCAGCTGGCACGTTACTCCCCCTTACCACCGGTCCGCAAATCGCGGCGGCTTCAAACCCGACTTCAGCTTTAAAGACCATGGCTTTCGCATTGCCAGGTCATTGCATTGAGCTGTATGTCCTTTCATCGCAAATGCTGTATGAGGAGAAGAATCAGCAGTGTTAGGGTGAGCAGGCAACTCCAATTCATCTTAATACCCACTGCATAATTGCAGTTTGACGAATCAAATATTATCATCTATGATAATAGCATGAAGAATGAATTGTCCATTTCAGAAAAACTCAGGAAGCGAAGACTGGAGTGCGGATTTTCCCTTTCAGAACTTGCCAGGCTGGCTGATACCTCACCTGCTACGCTATCAAGATACGAGAACGACTGGACAAGATTCGAGGTCTCAACTCTGAGAAAGCTCGCTATAGCTCTGGGTTGTAGACTGGAGATCGATTTCATTCCCAATGAGGAAACCTGTAGAACGGAAATGAGTAAATCTGAAATTATTCGCTGTCTTAAGCGGTTGTTCTGGGACTGCGATTTAAATCAGGAGATGCTGGATGATTATCCTGTATGGGCAGTGGAAAGAGTGCTGGAATCAGGACAGCTGGAAGATATATATTCAATTCAGATTCTCATCGGCCGTGATCGATTCCTCGAATCTGTTCAGGAATCCTCAAGGCTGTCCCCGAGAACAAGGGTTTTCTGGAACAACATTCTGAAGAAAGAGGGTATTCCATGCATGAAAAAGTCCTCACGAAAAACAGCCTGGAACTACTGAAGCAATTTGAATCCGATCCTTCATCCTTGTTTGAGAACTGGATTCTGGCAGGTGGAACTGGTCTTGCTCTGCAATTGGGTCACAGGATTTCAGACGATTTTGACTTTTTCAGAACCGATCTCACGGACGCAAGAGAACTGCATGAGAAACTTCTATGCTACGGAACCTACGAAACCCTTCAAGAGGCATCACATACTCTGACTGTACTCTTTCGAGGTACGAAGCTGTCATTCTTTCGAGCTGATTCTCCCTTCATCTTCAAGGGAATCAGATACCGCAGCTTCAGGATTGCGGATATACGTGAGATCGCCCTGATGAAACTCCTGGCAATCTGTAACAGAGGTAGTCGAAAGGACTTTATAGACCTCTATACCATTCTTCGTGGAGAGACTACGCTGCAGGAATATTTCCGACTTCTTCCAGACAAGTACGGTGCATCCAGGATAAACACTTACAATATTCTTAAAAGCCTGACATACTTCGAGGATGCGGAAAAGGAACCCGTGCCCCGGATGCTTGTACCCTTCAAATGGGAAGAATGCAAAGCCTTTTTTATCCGTGCCGCACATTCAATCGTACTGCTCTGATATATCAGCTCGTCAGGGATTGCAGCAGTCCTCAACCAGGGTGTACTCTGGGGAAAGCCAGCTTCCCTCCGGGATATTTAGAGGAACCGGTGAGGATAATAGTAAACATATGAGCAACATAATTATCCGATTCTTGTTAATACCTTATGGTGTAATGCAGTTCCATGGTGGGTTCCTGGGATCCATGTATTGTGGTTCTGGTCGTTCCCTCAACGTAGAAATCAGGACTGAAAAGGTACTGGGCGCTGACAGTTCCGGGGTCAGCGGAGAACACGTCGTCCTTGTATGATACGTAAAGATCCGGGAGTACGTATTTTCCCACATTGAGTACAAGGCTTGTTGTATCGGAAAGAAGCTCTGGAGATATCTCGAATGTATCAAGACCGATCTCATGCCTGAGATTCCGGGCAAGAAGGCTTCCAAGCATCGTCTGGGCTACATTCTCAACCTCAGATCTAATAGCGCCGGAGTTCAACTGCTGCATCTCGCTGTAGGTGAGCCCGACTGCCAGTAGAGTAAGAATATCCTCCTGAGATACCAGACCCGATGGACCCTGACCGGTAAGTGTGATCTCGAGATTATCCAGGTCTCCGGTAATCAGAATTGTGATAATGTATTCCTCGTGGCTTATTATGCTGCGTACCTTGGTTTCTGCTGTTACGTTCAACTGCATGATGGGGGGATTTCCCTGTATGATATTTACTCTTCCTTCAGTTATCTGGAAATCCCTCTGAAGCAGTGTAATTCTACCTCTTACGGCCGATACGTATCCGTTCATCGTCGGTTTTCGTTCAAGGGTGAATATTCTGAGTTTCAGTGCCATCTCAATGTCAGCGAAATTCGTCCTGAACCACAGATCCCCGGTTCCGGACACGTCTATGGAAAGATCGAATGGCATTTCCCCGGAACCCCCGGACGGGGAGGAACTCACAGATTGAGGAACACCTACCGCGCCTTCCAGAATTCTAACCTTGCCCAGAAGAAGTGGCCTTTCATTCAATCCGGTTCCACTTGAGAACAACCCTCCGGAACAGATAACCGCTCCCATTCCGGGTATGGCTATCTCCATATCCGAAAGGGTGGAATTGAGGTTGTAATCGCCAAGTTCAAAGGGGATAATGCTGACGATATCAGCCTGCCAGCTGGAGGAAAAGTTACCCGCGGTCTCACTGCCGGAACCCAGCGTAAGCCGGGCGTTGTATCCCCTTTCAGTGGAATCAGGATAATTGAAGTAGAAATTCACGTTGGGCAGTTCAATTCCAAGCATGGTGATGTACAGGCGGCTTATTCTTGCGGATGCCTGCATTTCAAAAGTGTAATCCCCGTTATGCCTTTCATACTCAATCCTTGCGGAGACACTTGCCCCCATGGTTCTAAACGGTAATGGAAGGATATAGAACAGCCAGTCGCCGATATTGTTAACTTCAAGCTCCAGCCACTGAATCTTGTCGACAAGCAGAACGACATCTGTTCCGGTCCAGATATCCCTGGCCTCCATTTGCAGGCCGGATCTTACACCGTTGTGCCACGCATATATCCCGTTTACATCAAATGTGTTGTCACTTGCAGAGACATCAACGGTTACGCTATCCATCCTGAACTGGCCGTACACCGGATCCGATATGTGTCCTGTAATGGAGCCTTGAACACCGGCTGCATCCATCTGATACAAGATACTGAAGTTGCCGACTCCAGACATATCAGCCGGCAAACCGGAGAATGTACTGAAGGTGCTGAGATCGAAGTTCACTATGTCAGCATGTATTTCAGTTTCTTTGTCGCTGAGGATACCGGACATTGCAAAATCGCCTACTGGAGGGTCCAGCCATAGTGTATCCAGAGTAATTATGCCGTTCTCAACAAATCCAGATAATTCTCCAGCGGTGATTACTCTCAGTTTGGAATGGTTAGCCCTTATCTCTTCCATATTGAAGAAGGTCGTGTCGCCTGTCTCCACTTTCATTTCAGCCGTATATACACGGTCAGAAGAACCGGCAAACGTTAAACCGTCTATTCTAATATCATCCCCATCCAGCTTTATTTCCGCTGTTGTATGGAAAACGTCCGAGATCACTCTGAGGCTGTCTATCAGAAGGGATGCGTCCGCTGTCATATTGCGGCCGGCCATGCTGAAAGCTCCCTCCACGGATGCAGTGTCGGCTGATACTCCTTCAGCTGAAAATCCAAGAACTTCAACGATGCCATCGAAACTCATCCCGGTGGAAATTCCATCGATGACATTCCTGGTGGAGTAATTCAGCGAGCCATCAAGGGACACCCTTTCGGCCGACATTCCCTGTATTTCAAGCTCTCTTACTCCCGCATTGCCCCGGATATTCATACCGAATCTTGTACCGGTTCCGTTCAATGAAAAATACGCGGAGGCTATATCCGGACATTCACTGATACAGAATTCCCTTAGAAATGCAAGATCGTTTATCTCGCCGTCAGCTCGCATTGTCCATGATTCCGGAGTCCATCCCGGTCCCAGGTATCCGTTACCTGTGAATGAAACCTTCCCGCTGCTGCTGCCTACCGATCCATCCAGGCTGAAGGAGTTGTCTGACAGGATCGCGTCTATATGGAGCGTTGAGACATCAACTATTTCCGAGGATGATTCGGCGAGATCGACTGTCACTGCGCCGTTCAGACCGGAGTATCCTGTTCCTCTACATTCCGCGGAAACAGAACCGGTAACGTCGGTGGTTGAGAACTGCGTCAGATATTCTGAAATGTCGGTATTCGTCATGTTCAGGTGTAATACGGCACTCCATTCAAAAGATTCAATATCAAATTCACCGTCAAAATTCAGTTCGGCATCATCTGTTACAAGGTACAGATTTCCTACAGTGATATCCTGAAGATCAGCTGAAAGAGTATCAACTTCAAAGGACGCTTCATTTCCGAACATAACCGCGCTTCCGCTGGAAAGTGCCAGTTCAGCCTTGAGATCCGACAGTTTTCCTTTCAGGCTGCCCTCGAGAAAAACCGACAGATCAACCGGTATATCGTAGGATGAAGTACCAACACTTCCGGAAAGTTCAACATCCAGAGTTCCCTCTGAGCCGGAAAGGATTCCGGTAATCAACAGTGAACCGGGTACGGCAGTTCCAGTAAAACCGTCTGTGGTGACATTGCCGCCGTTCATACGCAGAAGTCCGCATCCACAAATACCGCCGAAACCGGGGAGATAAATCCCCGAGGAATCAACATTCAATGCTACTCCGAATATTCTTTCAATGGAAGCATCAATGTACATTGAATCGATGATGGTACCCGTGGACTCAGTTATTATGCCGTACCGAAGATACAACCTGTCGGTGCTGGCAGCTATTCCTGTGTCGATATTATTAAGGATGGATACAAGCTCGAGTTGATCGTGGGGTACAACCGGATCGGGAGCAAGATGGATATTCAGCCTGTCAACCAGTATCCGATCAACATGGCCGCTTAAAAGGTAATCAAGAAGATTTCCGTCTATCTGAATACCGGTTACAGCAACCACCAGGCCTTCGGGATCCGTGACTATGACTGAGTCTGCGGATGTATTCCAGAAAATATCGGTATGCAGCCCTTTAAAGGTCAGGGTGAAGCTGTCATCCGAAACGATGCTGCCTATAATGTTTCCCGGAACATCCCCCAGAAACCCGCTGGCAAGAAGTATGTAAAGAGACAGAACCAGGAACAGCAGCCCGAGTACTACTACCCTGGACCATACGGCAAGTACATGCTTTTTGCTCATGCAAGAGCCTCCGGAGAGTTCCTGATTCTAAAAAGCATGACCTATCCCGATGTATATCTTTCCTCTCTTGAGGGAATTCCTCCAGGTAGGCGCGAAGCCGTAATCAAGTCTCAGTGGACCGAAAACTGTATGGTAACGGAGTCCGAATCCCGTTCCAAAGCCTGCCGTCTCAAGATTAACCTCATTGAATGCGTTCCAGAGTCCACCGGCATCCACGAACAGAACAGTTCCAAGGTTTCCGACTATCCTGGTCCGGATCTCGAAATTCCCAAGAATCTCAAGCCTTCCTCCTATTGGGTTTCCATCACCGTCCTTCGGACCCAGTGAATTGAAAGGATAACCCCGGACTGTAGTTCCTCCCCCAAGATAAAACCTGTCGTCCGGAGGTACGGTGGTGTCATCACCATAAGGAAACGAGCCCCCAAGCCTCAGGCGGCCGGCGAGTATAAAATCGTTGCTAAGTGGAAAATAAGTTCTGGCTTCAGTGGAAATCCTGTAGTAATCGCTTCCGCCGAGGACACCTCCTGAGAGTTTTCCTGCCCCCATCATCCAGTGTCCCCGCAGGGGGTCAAGTAAGGGACTTCTTGTATCGTGTACAATGGTTGACATGATACTGGAGGTTGTCCGCCAGTCGGAAGTAGTGAATCCGCTATCCACCCATTCGTTGTACTTCTCGTACTCAAGACTGTATCCTATCGTAAACCTCAGATGTTCCGTGATGTCCCTTGCAAATGTAGATGTTATTGAATAACTTCTCTGTCTGATACCCGGAGTGAAAAAGTAGAGGTAGCCCAGCTTCAGCTGCCATTTCCATCTTGTTGATAAAAACCAGGGTTCCTCGTAAATAATCGAAGGTTCTATCTTCCGCCCGTCCAAGGAACCGAAGTATTCCATCATGTAAATACCTATGGATAATCTCTGATTGTTCCCCATGATGTTGGGGTGAAGCCATGTGACACTGCCGAAGACAGCCGATGGTGATACGTAGCCTGTACCCAGATCTATTCTTCTGTATCTGCTTTCACTCAAGGATATGTCAAGGTTGACGATACTGTTGTCATTCTCATCCTGGCTGTAGGAGAACCTGACATCCTGGAAAAGACCAAGTCGGTATATATTGCTGATGGACTGCCTTAGGAGTTCCATATTCAGGGAATCACCGGGCTGGATCAGTATCTCTCTTGTAATAACCGTACTGCGAACAGTTTCCAGCCCTGAAACGGAAACACTGCCGAGAAATACTTGTTCATTCTCATCGATATTGCATTCCACTGCACGGTAACCACTCTCTCCACCTGTTTCACTCATGCTTAGAAGCTCAATGTCTATTGATGAATGGATGTAGCCTCTTTCATCGTACAGATCGAGTACTGAATTTCTGAACGCGAGAGTATCTCCGGGTGTTATGGGTTCGCCCGGAGTTCCGGGATAAAACGTGGCCATTGAATCAGCAGAACAAATCATCGCACCGTTGAATACGAGACCGGAAAGAAGACTCCTTCTTCCAGCCTCGATGGAAATTCTCACGATATTATTCTCGTCATCCCAGAGGGGCCACTGGACGGTTACTACAGCATCAAGGTATCCTATATTGTTAAGGTTCGCAATGATACCATCTGTTACCTGGTCCGGCGTTACTCTGAGAAGGGATTCCCCTGTGTGAAGTCCGGTTCCTTTAAGGAGTTTGTGCTCCGATACGGGAATAGTACCGGAAACGTATATGGAATCCACTACAGGTTCCGTGAATGCTGCATGCACAGCCGAAGGCATAAACAGAAGCAGCAGAAATGGAGTAAGCACCTTCATAATGGAACAATAACTTCTAGTTGCGATGCTGTTTCCTTTCCAGGTCTTTGATAGCTGCAATATCCGTATCCGGTACTTCCTGCTGAACAGGTACTCGGAAATATACAGGTCAGCAAGTATAGTTCCACGTATGAGTCAAGCATAATTCCAAATACTGGATGCGGGTTAGAGATGAAGTTTATATGAAATCAGAAATACAGGAGTTATACAAAGCGAGTAATGTCCTGCTTTTTATCGGTGGAACGGATCCCAGTGGTGGAGCAGGATTGCCGGCGGACCTGAAAACTGCCTCGGCCCTGGGTTTCCATGGATGCCCGACTGTCACCGCTTTAACCGTTCAGAACAGTGGAAACGTACTTTCATGGAATACTGTGTCTTCGGTAGGGTTTATGGAACAGCTCAGGGCTGTGTATGATGACGGTCCCCTGGCGGGAGTAAAATCAGGAATGCTGGGAAGCAGAGAGAACGCTTCAGCTCTTGCCGGATTCATCAGAGATAATCTGAAGGGAATACCCTATGTTCTTGACCCGGTCCTTGCCGCAGGAGGAGGCGGTGCTCTGGCAAGCGACGGCATGCCCGATCTGCTGAGAGATGAACTCTTACCACTTTGCACTCTATGCACCCCGAATATTGGCGAAGCTGAGATACTATCCGGGGTAACCATTGTGAATACTGAGGATATGATAAAAGCCGGCAGTGTTATTATCCGTATGGGCGCAAAAGCCGTACTGGTCAAGGGAGGACACCTTTCAGGAAACCCTGTAGATATACTTGTAACGGAAAAGGGTCATGCAGGATTCGACGGATCCAGAATAACAGAGGATAACGTACATGGTACCGGATGCACCCTGGCTGCCGCCTGCACTGCTCTGCTGGCTGCCGGCTTTCCAATTGAATCCGCGGTGAGGGATGCCAGGCATTTTGTCAGAAGGGTTATCTCCAGAAGAATCGGAAGGATTCACGGAAACCTTCCGGGACACTTCCCGCAAGCAGGCCCTCTGCCTGTGATGCCTGATGGCAGTTCATTCTACCTCCCGCCGGCATACTGCTCCATGTGCGGAGAACCCATGGGCAAATCACCCGGAGAACATGGGCACCTTTTCTGCAGAAAGTGCGGATTCATCCACTACAGGAATCCCCTCCCCGCAGTGGCTCTTATGGTTCACGACGATAAAAGAATATTACTCGTCCGAAGGGCGGTGCAGCCGAAGAAGGGGATGCTTTCCCTTCCAGGAGGTTTTCTTGAAACGGGTGAAACTACTGAAGAATGCGGCCTTAGAGAACTGCTGGAGGAAACTGGTCTTCAGGGCAGGGAAGGCAGGCTGATGGAACTGGAAACCGACCTGACAGCCTATGGAGGTATTCTCCTTGCAGTTCTGGAAGTCAAGGACTGGGAAGGTACTCCCGTTGCAGGAGATGATGCATCAGAGGTTATATGGTGCCCGATCCGGGAGGTTCCGGAACTGGCATTCAATGCACATAATAGACTTGTGGAGAAACTTGCTAATACACTGTACTGCTGAAATTCCTGATAACAGGTTTCAGTATTCTGAAAGGAGATATTATGGCAATGGTGAAATGTGCCTGGTGCAAGGGAACCGGAGTTGATGGAGTGGGAGATTCTCCGTGTGATATCTGTGGAGGTGACGGACATATTAACGCTCCTGAACCGCCCACAACATGTGGAAGATGCAAAGGAACCGGAAAAATATATAATGAAGTTACCGACGAGGTTTCAAAATGTGCCGGCTGTGGAGGCTCCGGCTGGGCAAGTTAAAGGAACTTATGTAAGGGCTTTCAGGGTTTCCTCAAGGGCTTCGCTGTCATGGGTTCCGTAAATAGTGACATCCTGCACCCTCTTCATCAGTCCCTGAAGAACTTTTCCGGGACCGACTTCAATGAACGTATCGAATCCGCTTCTCTGAAGTTTATTTATCGAATCGGCCCAGAGAACGGGCGACGTTACCTGTTGCTTGAGTAGTCGTTTAGCTTCGTCACCGCTACGAATAAGATCAGCAGTAACATTCGCTACAACAGGTATCTCAGGTTCGTAAAAGCCCGCATCATCAAGTGCGCTTTCAAGAGCCTTGGCTGCATCCTTCATAAGAGGTGAATGCCATGCTCCAGAAACCTGCAGTGGTATGATCTTTCTGGCACCCATTTTTTTGCACAGCTCCCCGGCCTTTTTCAGAGCATCCCTCGATCCGGAAATAACAACCTGTCCGTCCGAATTAACATTAGCTATTCCCACAGGACCGATAGAGGATGCTTCTTCAACACACTTTCTGGCACTATCCAGATCCATACCAATAAGGGCCAGCATTCCACCGGGATGCCTGTCAGCACATTCCTGCATGAGTTCACCACGTATACG
Source organism: Candidatus Aegiribacteria sp. (assembly GCA_021107345.1). The sequence goes on along the minus strand of JAIOSX010000118.1, from coordinate 4,271 downwards.
AGTAAGCTTGGCAGCTATGCCCGGAAGCAGAACACCAGCTGTAACAAGTGCGGCATACTCACCGAGACTGTGTCCGGCTGTACCCTCCGGCTTAATTCCAGCGGCAACCAGAACGTTCATGGTGGCTATGCTGATCATGGTGATAGCCGGCTGTACATTATCAGTTCTGGTCAGAGTTTCAGGCGGTCCGTTGGATATGATCTCGCTCAATTTGTGAACACCGGTCATTTCATCGATCCTGTCAAGAAAATCCACAGCATCCGGATAGTTTCTGAGGAATTTATCCATGCCTACACTCTGTGATGCCTGCCCGGGAAACAGAAAAGCTAATCTTCCCATTCAATCCTCCTAACAAAAGCAGAAACAACCATCGAAATTCTATATAACAATATCAGGTAAACGCAACCCCCAGTTTTTTACTACTCTCCAGTTCTGGGTGCCCGCCCGAGAAGAACAAGCAGCCTCGCTTCCGCTATCAGGCATGCTGCCCTGGAAGATTCCACCGATGCCTCGCTCGAAGTAACGTCCGACTGGGCATCCAGCAGATCAAGAAGAGAAATACTTCCCAGATCGTAACTCATACTTGAAAGCCTGAGCTTCTCGTTAGCCTGATTCAGAACCTCAAGGGAAAGCTCCCAACTCCTGATGGAACTGATGAGGTTGTTCTGAGTAGTCAGCACAAAGCATTTAATAGAATTAGCAAGGGCTTCGTTGGATGCCTGCTGTCTCAGCAATGAAGCTCTGGAGGATTGAATGGTGCTTTCGCGGTTAAACCCGTCAAACAGAGTCCAGCTGAGGGTAAGGGAGACCTGCCAGCTGTCTCTGTTGGAGAAGTCCTCGAAATCAAGTTCATCATTACTCCAGTTCCAGTTCCCCCCGGCATTAAGCGACGGCCAGTATGCGCGTTTGTTTGATTCGTAGGTATACTCTGCAGCTGCGAGTCTTTCCATTGAAGAGGAAATTGCATTGTTATCTGACATATCAAGGCTGTAGTTCATTGCTGTATTGATTGACACCGGCCGCAGTACAGCATTCGTGTTAACCGTGTATTCCGACCCTACTACACCTGCAGTCTGATAGAGAGTCGTATAAGAATTGGACACAGCCTGCTCCCTCTGAAGCAGCGACAGGCTGTTGGAACTCTGCTGGACTTCAGCCTGTATCAGTTCAAGGTTCGTTGCTCCTCCTATCTCGTAAAGAGCCTCTGTTCTCCTCAGCTGTTCAGTACTTCTTTCAAGGGCTCTCTTAGAAGAAACCAGCAGCTGTACCGACTCTATCACTCCGTAATACGCCTCAATAATATCCATGGTAAGATCAAGCCTGGCCTGATCCATATCGAATCTGGAAGCGTCAAGTGAATGCCTGCTTCCGGACATGCGCAGCCAGCTGCTTCCACCTGATGCCAGTATTTCCTGTGAGATGCTGGCGGACATGGACCAGGATGAATTATCGGTGTCTGTAAAACCGCCTGACATATCGGAGACAGAACTCCATGAATGGCTGGCGGATGAACTGAAATTCAGCCTGGGCCAGAGAAATGATTCTGAAGATGTGAGTGATGCTTCAGCAGACATAAGATCGGCTGATGAAATCACCATATCCGGCGAGTTCTCCATTGCCTCCCTCACCCATCCCGAAAGATCAAGGGAGAGGGAATCGGCCTGCGCGAAAAGAACTGAAACAACCAAAGGCAGATAAAAGACGACTTTCTTCATTCTCCAACTCTCCGTTTCCGTTATGCTTCCGGCGCGAACATCACCGGCAGAGAAATGAGCAGAATACCGATAATATATATGGAAAAGCAAAGACGGATCCCCCAGGAACGGCTGCGCTGAAGCATTGCGGCAAGGCCCCTTCCCCATAGAATCAGTGCTGTTATGGAAGGAACGTCCACATTCTCCAGAAATCTATAGATAAACACGTGAATCCTTGATGGATCAAGTACATCAACAGGAACAAAGGCTGACAGACTAAGCCTTACAGAAGGGGGAATGTCAAGCACAGAAGCAAGTATGATAAGCAGCACACCGGTGAGCATGTAGGCGGACTGGGATAGCATGGAAGATGTAATGTAATCCGTAATCCTGCCTACCTTTACGTTTTCCACAGCAAATACTATTCCGAATCCGGCCAGAGCGGCGAGCAAAGCGATAATGCTCCTCTCCACCAGCATGGCCATGGGGAGATTAGCGGTTCTGCGTTTCATTTCATTAAACTCACCTGAGAACACACTGTCAGCCTCCGCGGGAGTGAATCCCTCCTCCATAAGCTCCGGCAGCCGCTCGCCTCTTCCCATCTCTTCAATATCGTTCCAGTTGGCCAGCATGGCGGGTACATATCCAGCCACGGAAATCACTATCACGACAGCAATCATCACAATTCCCGCACTCCTCATGTTCAGAAGCAGGGAATATGCTTTATCCGTTCTCCAGAACTGCGTGAATACGGCTAGCAGTGATTCTATTGTGTTCTCGGGAATTCTCATCGTGCCTTTCTTGCATTAATCGCCCTGGAGTACACATCCTCGTAGCGGGCTACTCTGCTCTTCCATGAATTGTCCTGTCTCATGCATTTCTTTACGAGCCATGCCCATCTGTTCCTTTGCCTCCGCAGATCTCTCGCCCGGATGATGCACTCGTACAACTCCTCAGGGCCGGCTCTGTTCATTGCGAAACCGAATCCGCCATCTTTTTCATCGATGACGGTATCCGCGAGCCCACCCGTTCTGTTCACAAGCGGAACAGCGCCGTACCGCATCCCCATCATCTGTGCCAGACCGCAGGGTTCAAATCTGCTGGGCATCATAATGATATCGCAGCCGGAAAATATCCGTCTGGCCATGACCTCATCGTACCTCAGGTTTACCGATATACTGCCGGGATGTTCCAGGGCCAGCTTTGAAAGCCTGTTCATGTAATGCCTTTCGCCTGTGCCCAGTATTACGAATTTAACACCCCTGTCTGTAAGTCTTTCCATTATAGGAAATAGAAGATCAAGTCCCTTCTGTCCCGTCAATCTGGATACAATTCCGGCGGTGAGTTCTCCACTGCCGGAATCAAGATCATGGGTTTTCAACAGTGCTCTTCTGCATTTCCTTCTTGGTGAAATGGAATCCGCACTGTACGATGCCGCCAGGGTCTCGTCAGTTTCCGGATTCCATGCATCACAATCGATACCGTTCAGTATCCCGGTCAAAACGTTTGAACGTTTTCGCAACAGACCATCAAGACTTTCACCGAACTCGGGTCTCTGTATCTCTTCCGCATAGGTTCGACTTACTGTGGTAACCTGATCGGCATATACTATTCCGGATTTGAGAAAACTGAATGTTCCGTAAAATTCAAGGCCTGCAATCGTTAACAGTAACCGTGGAAGATACGTACAGCCGTATTTCTCCGGTGGAAAGTTCCCCTGAAAATGCATGTTATGAATCGTAAATACGACTGCAGGCCTTATGCAGTTTCTCATGTACGCCGGGATAAGTCCCGTCTGCCAGTCATGACAATGGATTATGTCCGGCGGTTTCATAAGACTTTCATGAAAAGCCACTGCTGCCCTGCAGAAAAAGGCGAATCGTTCAGCATTGTCGTCGTAGGCGCTTCCGTCATCGGGACCGTATATACCTGGTCTGTGAAAGTATTCATCCTTACTTACGAAATAGGCTGATATTCGGGTTCCGGGAATAACCGATTCCGCCAGGCCGAACTTCTCTCCAGCAGAAGTTGAGAACTCTCCTCTGACCCATCTGAAATCCTTGATCTTTTCAATCCTGCGATACAGGGGCATTATTATGCTTACATCATGGCCGGCATCTGCAAGGGCTTTGGGCAGGGAACCTGTTACCCCGGCCAGTCCACCTGTACTGGCAAATGGGTAAGCCTCGGAAGCGGCGAAAAGTATCCTCATCCTCTCCCCTTCCGCATACGTATTCGTGCAAAGAGAAAAATGAGAGAGGCAATAGCCAGAATGATCCAGATCCATATCTCGAAATGCTTCATGAACCCCTCTGCAGCCTGTATGTTGTTTCCAAAAACCGAACCAGCGATGGAAAGTATAAGATACCATGCTATAGCACTGATCGCTATTGGAAATACTGCAAGAGCAAACCGCATGCCCGAAGTTCCAGCCATGAACACGAGCAGGGACCTTACACCCGGGATGAACCGGCTAACGGCAATAATGATGGGACCATGGTCTGCGATCAGGGATTTTGCCCTGTCAACCTTTTCCTGTTCCACCTTTCTCGAAAGCCAACCTTCAATGAATTGTCT